>CADAHD010000118.1 GCA_902787595.1 uncultured Lachnospiraceae bacterium | reverse complement strand
ACGATGAAGTGCTCTTTATCTCGAAGAGTGTAGATCTGGGGGGTGGCCGTGTCATTGAAAAAATGATTCAGGATAAAAAAATGTGTGATGTGTCTAAGCTTAGACATGTCTTATATACACCGCTTGAGTATACTTTTAAATATGATCCGGCAAATGCTACGGCTTTTCTGGGCACTGCCGATCCCTGGTGTGTGTCTGAAGAGGTAATACGGATAGCAAAAGAACGGAATGTGCCCATGCATGTATATGAGGCGGCAAACCATTCGTTAGAGACAGGTAGTGTCACGGCAGATATTGAAATTCTTAAAGATGTAATGAGAAAGACTGAAACATTTATCATCGGAGTCTGATGAGGGGATGAGATATATGAAGATCGTATTTGCTTCGGATTCTTTTAAGGGCTCTTTATCAAGTGCGGAAACGGCAGAGCTTCTTACAAAGGCGGCAAAAGAAGTATTCGGAAATGCGGAGTGTGTTGCGGTTCCGATAGCTGACGGCGGAGAGGGGACTGTGAACGCGCTGATCGCAGCCTTACGCAGCCGCGGATACATTCAGGCTAAGGAAGGCATGGCGCTCGGGGATAAGGAAGCAATTGCGCCGGGGGATAAGGAAGCTTTGGACTGCGCCGATGCCGGAGGCGGAGCGGGCCTTATCACAGTCACCGTACATGGTCCTTTGATGGAAGAGATCATGGCAGCGTATGGGCGGCTGAATGAAAAGCAGGCTGTTATTGAGATGGCAGCAGCATCCGGCCTGACGCTGGTTCCGGCAGAGAAAAGAAATCCGTTATTTACGACCAGTTATGGTACGGGAGAGCTGATACTTGATGCTCTGGATAAAGGCTTTGAAGAGATATATGTGGCCATAGGCGGCAGTGCTACGAATGACGGCGGCATGGGATGCGCGAGAGCACTGGGCGTAAGGTTTCTGGATAAGGAAGGAAAAGAACTTGCCGGTACGGGAGAGGATCTTGAAAAGGTTGCAGAGATCGATGCTTCCGGCCTGGATGAGCGGATAGGCAAGACGAAGATCATTGTTGCCTGTGATGTAAAGAATCCTCTATGCGGTGACAGGGGAGCAACAAAAACATACGGCGCACAAAAGGGAGCATCGCCGGATATGATAGAGCGGCTGGAAGAGGGAATGTGTAACTACCGCGATCAGATACGAAAGAAATTTGGGATCGATCCGGATACGCTTAGCGGAGGAGGAGCTGCGGGCGGTCTGGGAACGGCGCTTTTGGTATTCTTTGGAGGCGTAATGAGATCCGGTATCGAGACTGTGCTGGATCTGGCAGAGTTTGATAATCTGCTTGAGGGCGCAGACCTTGTGGTGACAGGTGAGGGACGCACGGATTGGCAGAGCGCTTATGGGAAAGTGCTGTGCGGCGTGGGTGAGCGGGCCAGGCGCGTCGGAGTACCGGCAGTGGCATTGTGCGGAAGCCTGGGGCCCGGCTATGAAAGCATTTATGAGCATGGGATCACTTCGCTTATGACTACAGTGGATGCGCCGATGACATTAGAGGAAGCGATGGAACATGCAGCGGAATTATATGAAAAAGCAGCTATACGGATGTTTCGCATGATCAATGCGTTAAAGGTATAAATATGAAAAAGATCCTGATCGTTCCGATGCCGGCTATGGCTGAGACAGCGGGGCCCGGCAGCAGGTGCAGGATACTGGCGGAAGGCTTTAGGAATGCCGGTATGGAAGTGTGTACCTGCATGGCAAGGGATGTAAATTACATAGAACTTGATGGCATTAAGAACTATAAGCTTGAGATACCTACGCCCATGGGGATGCCTAAGATCTCTGCAAAGTTCTTTTTTCCGTTGGTGCAGAAACTTGGTATCACTTCTAAGAAGACAGTGAAAAGTTTTGAGCAGGTTCTGTTTTTTACGGGTAACCTTGATAAGAGATATTTAAAGAAGAGCGTTGAGGATATACGCAGCGCCATCAGGGATTTTGAGCCTGACGTCGTATACAGCGAGTTCAATATCTCGGCTTTTATCGCTGCAAAGCTTGAGCATGTCCGGCTTTATACAACCGTGAGTTTCCCGACACAGAAGGAATATGCCTGCGAGCCCAAGCTTGCAAAAGGCTTGAATAAACTGCTTGGTGAATGGGGGTTGCCAAAGGTATCATCGGCTCTTGAACTGTTTGAATGGGCGGATGAGAAGTTCTGCCCAAGTATTCCGGAACTGGAGCCGTTTGATAAAAAGGTCACCTATATCGGAACAATGAAGGCGGCACCGGAAGAAAAGAGCGCTGAAGAGGCAATACAGGGTGAAAAGCTGCAGCCGGTGCAGAACTCACGCCATAATATACTTGTGTACATGGGAAACGGAACTGTCCCTGCAAAGAAAATGCTGCATGAGATCAAAGAGGCGTTTAAAGCTTCACCATATCAGCTTTATATAGCATCAAAATATCTGAAGCTGCAGGAAGACGGCAATATTCATGTTGCACAAAAATGGGATTTTGCTAAACTATTGGAAGATGCGGCGCTGTTTATAAACCATGGCGGACAGAACAGTGTGGTGGACGGTCTGCTTTACGGTGTTCCCCAGCTCATGGTTCCGGGGAAGGTATTTGAGAGAAAATATAACGCACAGTCTGTTGAAAACGCGGGCGCCGGGAAGCTGCTTGATCATAAAGACTTTTGCGCCGGCAATATAAGGAAGATGGCTGATGAGCTGATCGCTTCCGAAGAAACACGTGAAAATGCACAGGCTTTGGGCGAGAAACTGATCCGGGGTGGCGGAATAAATACGATCCTGCAAAGTTTAAATGAGGATTACAGAGGTACATATGACTGATCGTTTAAGGCATGGAAGCCCTCATAAGGTGGCTGAATTGGTACCGAACCGCCCTGTGACACAGAATCTACCATGAAGAATATGAGGGATATAAAATGTCTTTTGCATTCAGCGGGGCTCTTTCGGAGGAAGATCTGGAAGTAGCAAAACATGGTATAGAGATCATGAAACAGCTGTTAAGCAGACAGCAGTGATGAGCGGAGAAATTAAGGATCAAGGCAGCGTAAGTCTGACAATGAGAGGAGAAGATAATGGTAGGTTTGATAGTGGCTCGTTCTAAAAATAATGTGATAGGAAAGAACGGACAGATACCCTGGAGGATAAAGGGGGAACAGAAACAGTTTAAGGAACTGACTACGGGGAATGTAGTCGTGATGGGAAGAAAGTCTTATGAGGAGATAGGACATCCTCTGCCGAACCGCCTTAACATCATTGTTTCGCGGACAGAAAAATATGAAGGGGAAAATCTTCTGAGCGCGCCTTCGGTGCAGGAAGCCATAGCTTTAGCGCAGGATAAGGAAGCTTTAAGCCGCGCCGGCTTTACGCCCAAGGGAGAGCCTGATATATATATTTCCGGCGGATACGGGCTGTATAAAGAAGCTGTAGCCTTTGTAGATAAAATGTATATCACCGAGGTGGATACTGTCGTTGAAGACGGCGATGTATTCTTCCCTGAGTTTGATGCGGAGGCGTTTGAAAAAAAGACGGGCGTGAGCGGCGGAGATGAGATAAAGTTTACTCGTACGGTTTATACAAGACGCGTGCAGGAAAAAAAGATCGGAGATAAAATCATAACTTACCGCAAACTTACACAGTCCGATCTGGATACGTTTATCAATATGAGGATCACGCAGCTTACTGAAGAATATACCACTGAAGGGCGTGAGGTGCCGAAGAATGTGGACCTTGCTGCAGCGCTTAAAGCTTATTATGAGAAGCACATGACAGAAGATACCTTCGTATCCTGGCTTGCGCTGGATGGTGAAAAGATCATAGGGACCAGCGGCATGTCATTTGTGGAGAAGCCTCCGTATTTTACCTGTCCTACGGGAAGACTGGGACTTTTATCAAGCATGTTTACCGATCCGGATTACAGGCGGATGGGCATAGCGCAGGATCTTTTGAACAGAGTGGTGAACGAAGCGAGAGATTACGGCTGCGGCGCGGTCTGGATCACTGCATCCGATATGGGAGTTAAGCTCTATACCGCATACGGTTTTGAACACAACGGAAATTTCATGCAATACAGGTTCTGAGCCGGAAAGGCCTGCGAGTCTGCGTGGAGGAACTGAAACAGAAAGAAATGCCTGCGTGTTTGCGCGGAGGAATTGAAAAAGATAGAAAGACCGGCATGTCCGCACGTAGGATCATCCGGGGAGATATGAGTTATGAAAGATTTTGATGCAGTTGTTTTTGATATGGACGGAGTGATATTCGATTCGGAAAGAGCTATTATGGAGTGCTGGATCGAGCTGGCAGAAAAGTATTCTATTCCGGATATAAAAACGCCGTATTATAAATGCATAGGAGTAAATGCTGCGAGGACAAGGCAGATCATTTTTGATACTTATGGTGAAGACTTCCCGTATGATAAGTATGACCGGGAAACTTCACAGATGTATCATGAGAGATATGACGGCGGCAGACTGCCTGTAAAGAAGGGAGCCCGTGAGATCCTGGAGTTCCTGAAAAAGAATGATAAAAAGATAGCCCTGGCCTCATCCTCAAAAAAAGAAACGGTCATCCGTCAGCTGAATGATGCCGGGATGCTGGATTATTTTGATGAGATAGTCTCGGGCGATATGGTGGAAAAGAGCAAACCCGAACCTGATATATTTCTGAAAGCATGTGAAAAGCTGGGAGTTTTGCCGCAGAGATCATATGCCATAGAGGATTCATTTAACGGAATAAGAGCGGCTTACAGCGGAAAGCTTAAACCCATAATGGTTCCGGATATCCTGCCTGCGGATGATGAAATGAGACAAAAGGCAGAGGCGGTGCTTGACAGCCTTATCGATGTAGCGGACTATCTGGATAAAGGATCATTTTAAGAGAATGAAAGCGTACTATCATCTGCCGGGACTGTTTGAATTTTACGGGCTTTATAAGTTGTTCCTGCCATTATACAGGGAACACAGGGAATACTTTTACGCCTGGTGCGAGATTGGTTCGATCTATGGCGCTCCCGCAGACTGCATCTGGGGCGGAGGACGTGTGGGCTTCGGGGATGCGGATACTGAAGAAGTTGCTGTGCTTATGAAAGAATATGAAATTTCTTCACGACTGACATTCAGCAATTCATTGATCAAAGAGCAGCATCTTTCCGACAGGAAATGTAACGCTTTGTGTTCTCTCTTTGAAAAAAACGGAAGAACACAAAACGGCGTGATCATATATTCGGATCTTTTGATGGACTATATAAGTAAGAATTACCCCGGGTTTTATTTTGTATCATCAACCACGAAAGTAATTACGGATTTCAATGACTTTGAAAATGAACTAAGGCGCGCGGAATTCAGCTATGTTGTGCCGGATTTCAGACTGAATAAGAAGTTTAATGAGCTGAACGCGCTGCCTGCCGGGCTTAAACAAAAGGCAGAGTTTTTGTGTAATGAGTGCTGCAGTTTTGACTGCCGCGCCAGAAAGAGCTGCTACGAAAATGTAAGCAGGAAAAGTCTGGGAGAGGATATCGAAGAGCATATCTGTGCGTCTCCGGATGCTGAAAAAGGCTACCGCTTTTCGGAGGCTATGAAAAATCCGGGCTTCATAGGTACGGAAGATATTCTGAATGTATATATGCCGCAGGGCTTTTCGAATTTCAAGATAGAAGGACGCAGCCTGGGCAGCGCCGTGATACTGGAGATGCTGCTGTATTATATGACTCTGCCGGAGTATCGGCTGAAGCTGAGAGAAGAGATATATCTGGACAGCATGCTGGATCTGTTTTGAAGGAGCGGGAGGGCTCCTTTTTTACTGACTTGTAAGGTAGCGATGGCTTGAAAAAGGCCACGCTTTTTGCTATCCTTTTTTCATCCCGACAGGAAGGAGAGAATAAGAGATGGATACTGAAAGAATACTGGCGGCATGTGATCATACGCTGCTGCTGCAGACAGCTACTTTGGATGAGATAAAGGCATTATGTGATGATGCGCTTAAGTATAAGACTGCATCGGTCTGCATACCGCCCTGTTATGTTAAAGAGGCTCATGAATATGCGGGGCCGGAGCTTAATATCTGCACGGTGATCGGCTTCCCGAATGGAAATATGACTACCGCAGCAAAGGTATTTGAGACAAAGGAAGCTATAGAGAACGGGGCTTCCGAGATAGACATGGTGATCAATGTGGGAAGGCTTAAGGCCGGAGATGATAAGGCGGTCCTTGATGAGATAAAGCAGATAAAAGCTGCCTGCGGTGAGCATATACTTAAGGTGATAATAGAGACCTGCCTTTTGACCGAAGAAGAAAAGATAAAGATGTGTGAGATAGTAACGGAGTCCGGCGCGGATTATATCAAGACATCGACCGGTTTCTCTACAGGCGGAGCTACCTTTGATGATGTGGCCCTGATGGCAGAACATGTAGGAAAGAATGTAAAGATCAAGGCGGCCGGAGGGATCTCCTCCCTTGAGGATGCACAGAAGTTCATGGAACTGGGGGCTTCGCGCCTGGGCACCAGCAGGATAGTGAAGATAGTGAAGCAGGGATGATACTGACATTTAAAGACGACCTAAATTTAAAACAGATAGCCGACAGCGGGCAGTGTTTCCGCTGGGAAGAGCTGCCGGATGGGGGCTTTCGTGTGCCGCACAAGGACAGCTGCCTGATCATTAAGAAACTGTCTGCAGATTCGTATGAGCTTTCCTGCGATGAAGCGGAATATGAACGCATGTGGAAGGACTATCTGGATGCGGATACGGATTACAGCAGCATACGCGGCAGGATAAGCAAAAAGAAAGACCCCTTTCTGTATGCGGCGGCCACAGATCAGCAGGGGATAAGGATACTTAAGCAGGATCCCTGGGAGGCGCTGATAAGCTTTATCATATCCCAGAACCGCAATATCCCTGCGATCAAAAGGTCGATAGAGCTTTTATGCGAAAGAGCGGGTAAGCTGCGTAAGGACCCTGAGGGCGGAAAATACTACAGCTTTCCGGATGCGAAGGCCATAAATGAAATGCCTGATACAGCTCTGGCGGAGTGTCGTCTGGGATATCGGGATGAATATATCAGAA
>CADAHD010000117.1:4876-18470 GCA_902787595.1 uncultured Lachnospiraceae bacterium | reverse complement strand
GGTCCGCCAGCGCCCTGTATTTCTGCTGGGAGCGCCGGGCATAGGAAAGACGGCCATAATGGAGCAGATAGCTTCGGAGCTGGGGATAGCTCTTGTCAGTTATTCCATGACCCATCACACGAGACAGTCTGCTTTAGGGCTTCCTTTCATCGAAAAAAAGAATTATGGCGGTAAGGAGTATTCCGTTTCGGAATATACGATGAGTGAGATAATCGCATCTGTCTATGATGCTATGGAGCAAAGCGGTCTTAAGGAGGGCATACTCTTTCTGGATGAGATCAACTGTGTCTCCGAAACGCTTTATCCCTCTATGCTGCAGTTTTTGCAATATAAAGTTTTCGGCAGGCATAAAGTTCCCGAAGGCTGGGTTGTTGTAACAGCGGGAAATCCGCCTGAATACAATCGTATGGTGAGGGAGTTTGATGTAGTGACGATGGACAGACTCAAGCTTATGGAGGTTGAGCCTGACAGAAAGGCATGGATGGAATACGCTGTAAAACAGCAGGTGCATCCGGCTATACTGGGATATCTGGAACTTAAAGAGGAACATTTTTACATAATGGAGCTTACCGAAGCAGGCAGAGAGTATGTTACTGCGCGCGGATGGGAAGATCTGTCCCGCATTTTAAAGGCCTGTGAGGAAGAAGGCATCGAAGCGGATGAGATGCTGCTGGCCCAGTACCTGCATCACGACGGCGTGGTGAAGGAATTTGGAGCATATTATGAGCTGTATCGGAAATATGAAAAGGATTATTCTCCGGCGCTTATCCTTAAAGGCCAGGGAACCGATCTGATGAAAGAGCGTGTAATGAATGCGCCTTTTGATGAGCGCATACTGCTTGCGGGAATGCTTAGCGAACGTGTGGAGAGCGATATGAACAGGATCCTTATCAGAATGGATGCGCTGGGACTCTTAAAGCCTGTGGTAAAATCTGCGGAGAATGCCGGAGAGGATATTGAAGAACACATAAAGAAGGGTGTTGACGGTATGATCAGGCGCAATTCGCAGCTTGAGGCGGCGGGCGCCTTGAATGATAACGGAAAAAGGGCCGGCAGGATGGCGGCGCTGATGGCGGAGGAGCTGATAAAGGCGGCGCGGGATGATGCGGGAGTTACATACGAAACGGTAAGAGCCGCATATATCCATGAGCTTAACAGCTTGAAAGACGAAGCGGAGAAAGTGGGATCCGAGCTTTCGAATATGTTTTCTTTTGCGACAGCGGCTTTCGGAGAAGATGCGCAGGAGCTTTTGCTGCTTGTGACAAGACTGACAGTCAACGATTCTGCCGCCCGTTTTATTGCGGGTTTTGGAAGTGAAGATTATGCAAGACTGTCATCGCGGCTTATGGTCCGTGAAAGAGGCAGCCGGCTTAAAGATGAGATAAAGAGTCTGGGACTGTAGCAGAAGACGCAGGAGTAAGGTATTTGAAATGACAACAGTAACCTTAACCCCCATAATCCTTCCCGACGGCAGTACCGTACCGGGCGTAGAGAAAAAAGCCATGCTGGGGCAGGGCAGGCTAAAGAGCGTGAGCGTGCCGGAAGAAGCCGGGCTGATAGACGACTGGGCTTTTGCGGGCTGCACGGCGCTGGAAGAGGTCACGATGCCGCGCTGCGCCCTTGGGCGCGGAGTTTTTAAGGATTGCAGGGCGCTTATGCATATATATGTCACGGGCGCCGGAGCAGACGTGGCGGCGCTGCTGGCCGAAGCTGCCAGGCAGGATGTTACTTATCTGCTGGATATGGACAAGCTGGGATCTGCTGAATGGTATAAGCTTTGGGACGCCTGGCTTTTGCGTTTTATCGACAGTGATGATGCGGAAGGATATTCGGGGCAGGTACCCTGTGGAGAAGAGGATTACGGGAGCAGCGATGTGGCGGCTTACGAGAGCGGCCGCAGGCGTGAAAAGGCGCGCCGCTGTCTGCTGCGTCTCATGAATCCCGAAGCTCTTTCTGCTAAGATGCGCAGCGTATGTGAAGATTATATCGCGCAGCATACAGCAGGAAGCGTGAAAGGGGAAGAAGCCTGGCAGCTGCTACTTGAACGTTACGGGGAAGATGAGAAGTGGTATACTGCGTTTGCTGAAGCAGGCGGTCTGAACGGGGATAACAGCATGCTGATCATAGACAGCATACCCGAGAGTCTGGCCAGGATGAGAGCTTTTTTTATCCGGCGGGCAGGAAGCGGCACACGAAATGTTTTATCTGATCTTGACATCTGAAAAGCCTGTACTGACAGGCTTTTTCTTGTGTTATGTAAACAAAACCCTTGAAATGATTGACTTTAATAAGATTATGTCAACGAAAAAGCTTTATTTTAGGGCTTTTTTGGCATTTTTTATCTTGTTGCACAGTCGTCGGAGTGTTATAATCTTCCGGTAGTTGTACGTGCGCATAAAGGAGAGTATCTATGCCGGAGAATGTCTCACCTGAGAGGATCAGGCTTTTGCCCGGACTTTTCAGAAAAAGGATGGAGATAAACAGGGAGTACCTGCTTTCGCTGGATGTGAGGGCGTTGCTTCAGAACTACGCGTTGGAAGCAGGGGAGCAGCTGGAAGGTTACCAGGCCCTTTCTGATCCGGAGAACAGCTGGCTGCACTGGGGCTGGGAAGCGCCCACATGTCAGCTGCGCGGACACTTTCTTGGACACTGGCTCAGCGCGGCGGCATATCTGGTACGCAGCGAGAATGACAGGGTACTGCGGGCCAGGCTATACGATGTTATCGACAGGCTGCGTGAGTATCAGCTCAAAAACGGCGGGCGCTGGGTTGGCCCGATACCGGAAAAGTATTTTGAGATACTCCTGGCCGGTAAGGATATCTGGTCTCCGCAATATACCATGCACAAGCTCTTTATGGGGCTTCTGGATGCCTATGAATGCACGGCTTATGCGCCGGCGCTTACCATACTTTCGCATCTGAGCGACTGGTATACCGACTTTTTTAAGAGGGCGGATGAGATAGATCCGGGAGTTGCCTACCGCGGTGAAGCCGGCGGCATGCTGGAGATCTGGGTACGTCTTTACAGGCTGAGCGGAGAGGAAAAATATCATGCCCTGCTCAAAAGATACGAGTATCCCGAGATGTTTGAGATCCTGAAGGATGGCGGGGATCCGCTGAGCGCGTCCCATACCAACTCGTCCATCCCCTGGATAATAGGCGCGGCCAGGATATATGAAGTAAACCGCAAAGGCAAATGGCTGGATACGCTGAAGGCTTTCTGGAACTGCGCGGTGAAGAACAGGGGATATTTCTGCACAGGAGCCGCCAATGCCGGTGAATTCTGGATACCGCCCAATATGATGGGAGAGTATTCGACTGACAGGACTCAGGAATTCTGCACGGTTTATAATATGGTCAGATTTGCTGATTTCATGTTCCGTTTTACCGGGGAAGCTTCCTATGCGGAGTATATAGAACGCAATCTGTATAACGGTTTTCTGGCGCAGCAGGATCCGGTAAGCGGCATGCCGTCTTATTTCCTGCCTATGCGTTCCGGCGGGAAGAAGACCTGGGGAAGCAGGACAAGGGATTTCTGGTGCTGCCATGGGACCATGATACAGGCGCATACCATAGTGAACAGCCTTATCTATTACAAGGACGAGGACAGTCTCACCATTGCGCAGTATATCCCAAGCAGGGCAGAGCTGAAGATCAGCGGAACTCCTGTTGTGATAGAGCTTAAGAATGATATGAGATATGCCGGAGGCAGCAGTCTCTTCCAGGAATCGGAGGGGGCAGAGCATTCGCGCTGGGCGTATTCGGTAATACTGCGTACCGGCAGACCGCAGCGTTTTATGCTTAAGCTGCGCATACCTTCGTGGGTAAAGGGCATGCCTGTAGTGACAGTGGGCGGTGAAAGGCGTTATATCACCGAGGATGTTATAAAGGACGGATTCCTGAAGATCGACAGGGAATGGGATGAGCAGGAGATAAAGATATATTTTCCTGTGGAACTGAGCAGCGAAGCACTTCCCGACAGGCCGGAAAAGAAGGCAGTTATGGAAGGCCCTATTGTGCTGGCTGCTCTTTCGGAAAATGTCAGACTTACGGATGAGCCTAAAAGAGTGCTGCAGTGTGTGAGCGAGCACAGCTATGACGCGTGGCCGTGGCTGCAGAGCCATTATGTATTTTCGACAGGCGGAAGGGAGATAAGCTTCATCCCGCTTTATGAGGTGGGAGAGCAGCCTTATACGCTTTATTGTGACAGCGTTAAACTTGTGTAGTAACACTTTTTATGATATAATTCTGGAGGTTATTTGATGGATCCGGATAACAGAAACCGGACAAGTGAACATAAGGCCAGGATAAAACGGCTCAGGAAGATCATAATTGCGGCAGCAGCCGTGATGATGATACTGCCTACCATACTTTCTCTGGTAGCTCTGGCGCGCATCAGCAGCCTGGACAGCAAGCTTAATGAGCTTACCGATATCCTGTGTGAGATGAACGCTAATATGAGCATGAGCGTTCATGATTCGGCAGAACCCAAAACGCGCTCGGCAGAAGGACCTACGCCGCTGCAGGAAAGAAGCCTGATCCTTTCGGGCAATGCAGCCGCAGAGACGGATGATCCCTATGCGGGTAAAAAGAAGGTATATCTTACCTTTGATGACGGCCCTTCGCAGTATACCGATGATATACTTGATATACTGGCCGAATATGATGTTAAGGCCACCTTTTTCGTAAATGGGCATGAGGGTTTTGAGGCGGAATATCTGCGTATAGCTCTTGAAGGACACAGCCTGGGCATGCACTCGTACAGCCATGTATACAGCAGTGTGTATTCGGATCTGGATGGCTTTGCGGAAGATCTGTATCAGATACAGCAGCTTATCAGGGATATAACCGGAGAGGAATGCAAGCTTTACCGTTTCCCGGGGGGCAGCAGCAATGCCGTACACCATATGCCCATGGCTGAGTGTATCGAATATCTGGATGCAAAGGGCATACGTTATTTTGACTGGAATGTGTCAGGCGGAGACGCTCTAAGCGAATACCACAGCGCAACACAGATAGTGAATGATGTCTGCTTGCAGGTGGAGGCGATAAATAATGATACGGTGGTAGTGCTGTTACATGACGCTGCAGGAAAACGATCCACGGTGGAAGCGCTGCCGGTGATAATAGAAAAGCTTGAGGCTATGGATGATGTTGTGCTTCTTCCTATAACGGATGATACTAAAGAGGTGCAGCATATAAGACCGTAAAGCACAGGAGGATACATGGGATTTTTTCAGAGCCTGAAAGATGATCTGTCGGAAGCTGTTGACGGATTACTGGGCGAAGATGAAGATACATCGGCTTCAGAAGGTGACGGCAATGCTGCGGCAGCCGGAGCGGGAACAGCCGAAGAACCTTCGGGAATGGATATTTTAAATGCAATGGTTGGGGATGTTTCTCTTGATGGGGAAGATCCCCTTGATGACGTTGATGAAGAAATAAAAAAACTTCTGGCGCAAATGCCTTCGGAAGAAGATCCCGTATCGGAGGCAAAGGTGGAAGAAGTGTCTGCTGCAAAGGCGGATGAAGTCTCAGACGCAAACAGTGATGAAGAACTTGCAGCTCTCCTGGGCAGCCTGCCCGCGGATGCGTTTGAAGATGATGCGGCCGACGAGGAAGCAGACTCTGCCGATGACAGCGGAGAAGCCGGGGACACAGAAGACGATACTGCAGGTTCTGAAACATCCGATAAGCCTGATTCCGAAGATGATGAGGATTTTGAAGATATAGAGGGTATCGAAGAGCTTGAAGATATCGAAGATACGGACTTTTCGGATGAGGATTACACTCCTGCTACGGCAGAAGAGATAGCTGAATTTGAAGCATCCACGGATGAGGATGATAAAGAAACCGATGATCTTTTTTCATCGGACGACCTTGATAAACTGATGGCAGATATTGCTGCGCTGCAGGGTGATGAGGGCTCAGAGGAAGGGCAGGAAGCTCTCACTGAGTCGGCAGCAGATGAATCGGCTTTAGAGACTGCGGCAGAAGAAGAAAATGGCGGAGAAAGCGTGGCAGAGGCAGCAGAAGAAGCCACTGAAAAGGAAACAGCTGTTCAGCCGGCGGAGGATACAGCAGTAGATGAGGTCACCGCGCAGGCAGCAGAAGCTGCTGAAACCGAAGCTGCTATGCAGGAAGCAGAAACAGTTGAAAGCGAAGCCGCGGAACAGGCGGTGGAAGCGCCTGAACAAGAAGCCGTTATGCAGGCGACAGAAGTGAAAGAAAGCAAAGCTGCAGCGCAGGCAGCAGAAAAAGCAGCTGCAGATGAGGCTTCAGCGTCGGAAGAAAACGCTGCAGGCGTTAAAAATACAGAGGCAGCGGAAAAGAGCGTAGCCGCATACACGGGCGGCGAGCAGATGACCATCACCCAGATGATGGAGATAGAGGAAGACAGCTCTGAGGTGATAAAGCAGGCCGAGGCGATGGCGGAAGCGGCCATGATCGCGGATCTGGAAGAAGCTGCAGAGGAAGAGAAGAAAGCCGAAGAAGAGAAAAAAGAAGAGGACAGGCAGCCTAAAAGAGGCAGAAAAAAGTCTTCGAAAAATGAGGATGTCAAAACGATCGCGAGGGCGGTGTCTGACGAGACTGCAGTATTTGCCGAAGGCATGTCAGTAAAGGGAAATGTGGAATCCGACGGCAGCCTGGAAGTCTGCGGCAGTATTGAAGGCGATATAGATATAGCCGGTAAGCTTAAGGTTTCTGGCATAATCAAAGGTAATACAACGGCCGGAGAATTATATGCTGACGGGGCAGAGATAAACGGTGACATCTCCTGCAGCGGAAGCGTCAAGGTAGGACAGAGCACCATCATAATCGGAAACATAAGCGGCAGCAGCGCTGTGATAGCGGGAGCCGTTAAGGGTGATATTGATGTTCACGGGCCTGTAATACTGGATTCTGTGGCAATCGTCATGGGAGACATCCGCTCGCAGTCTTTGCAGATAAGCAACGGCGCCGCGGTAGAGGGTATGTGTTCCCAGGTTTATTCGCCCATAACACCGTCGGATTTTTTCGGCGGCTTTGATATTTTATTGAAATTAAGCGGTGAGCGCTTATCGGATGAAAACAGATCGTATGATGACGCAGTGATAGGCGGACTTGCAGAGCAGGTTAGGAAGCTGCTGGCCGACGGCAACGAGGTTGGTATCGTTATAGGCGGTGGCAATTACTGGCGCGGACGCAGCAGCATCGGTATAGACCGTCCCAAGTCTGACCAGATAGGCATGCTGGCAACCGTGATGAACTGCATCTATGTTTCGGAAGCATTCAGGACCAAAGGTTTGTCAACAAGGATATTCACTCCGTTTTTATGCTCGACCTTTACGGAGCTGTTCTCTAAGGATGCGGCAGTTGCTGCAATGAAGGAAGGATCAGTGGTATTTTTTGCGGGCGGCACGGGACATCCGTTCTTTTCAACGGATACCGGAGTGGTATTAAGAGCTATCGAGACTGCAGCAGACGGAGTATTCATGGGCAAGGCGATAGACGGTGTTTATGATTCGGATCCTGCAAAGAATCCGGCGGCAAAAAAATATGACAGTATAAGCATAGATGATGTTATTGCGCAGAATCTTCAGGTAGTGGATATGACGGCTTCCATTATGGCCAGGGATAATAAGATGCCCATATGGGTGTTTGACTTAAGAGAGGAAGACTCGATAATAAAAGCCGTAAGCGGAAACTTCAGCGGAACCCGCATAACGGTATAAGTCACCGGTTATACAAAGTATGGACTACCGGAGTCATCCTGAGCGAAGCGAAGGATCTTTACAAAAAATAAATCAGTATAAAAAACGAGGAGGTTACACAAATGGACGAGAGGATCAGCGTATACAATGAGAAAATGCAGAAGGCATTTGAATTTCTGACATCGGATCTGTCAACGATCAGGGCAGGACGCGCAAATCCGCATGTACTGGATAAGATCCGTGTGGACTATTACGGCACGCCTTCACCCATGCAGCAGGTAGCTAATGTAAGTGTTCCCGAGCCCCGCATGCTGCAGATAGCGCCCTGGGATAAGAGCCTTATCAAAGCTATAGAGAAGGCGATACTTGCTTCGGATATAGGTATTACTCCTTCAAATGACGGTACCGTGATCCGCCTGGTATTCCCCGAGCTTACAGAGGAGCGCAGAAAGGATCTGGTAAAGGAAGTAAGGAAGAAGGGCGAGGATGGCAAGGTAGCAGTACGAAACATCCGCCGCGACGGTAATGAAGCTTTCAAGAAACTGGCAAAGACCGAGATATCGGAAGATGAGATAAAAGATCTTGAAGATCAGCTTCAGAAGCTGACTGACAGGTTTATCAAAGATATCGATAAGCTTGTGGAAGATAAATCACAGGATATCATGAAGGTATGAGTGAGAAGAATGTACCCAGGCATCTTGCAGTGATACTTGACGGTAATGGCAGATGGGCGAAAAAGCGCGGTCTGCCGCGTACCGCAGGTCATGTGCAGGGAGCAAAAAATGTTGAGGACATGTGCGAGTGGACCTGGAATCACGGTATAGAATACTTTACCGTTTATGCTTTTTCCACGGAAAACTGGGCGCGTCCGGCCGATGAAGTAAAGACCCTGATGAAACTTTTGCGTGATTATATGATAGGCGCCATAAAGCGCGCAAACGCAAATAATATGAAGGTCCGCATCATCGGTGATAAAGAAAGACTTGATGAGGATATCCGTAAGAGCATAGCAGATCTTGAGGAGGCGACAAAGAACAACGACGGCCTCAAGTTTACTATTGCGATCAATTACGGCAGCCGCGATGAGATCCGCCGTGCTGTAACAAAGCTCTGCAAAATGGCTGAAGCCGGCGAGATAAAAGCGGATGATATTACAGAGGAGATGATAGCTTCCCAGCTTGATACTGCGCCTTATCCGGATCCGGATCTTCTGGTGCGCACGAGCGGAGAGCAGAGGATATCCAATTATCTCTTGTGGCAGTGCGCATATTCGGAGTTCTATTTTACGGATGTGGCATGGCCGGATTTTAAAGAAGCTGAACTGGAGAAAGCCATCGAGGCCTATGCGGCCAGAGACAGGCGTTATGGTAAGGTATGAGTGATCGCAAAGGCTCTAATATGTTGATACGCGTGATCAGCGGTATCGCTGTTGCCGTTATCATGCTGGGGATAGTATGGTTCGGAGGAGCGGTTACTGCGGTTGGTCTCGCGATCATAAGCTGTATAGCATATTCGGAAATGATAAGCGCTACCGGCGTTCGTATGGACAAGGCCACAGGGCCCTGTATTTTTGAATTTGTCGGGACCGTTGTCATCATTCTTTATTATGCAATGATATTGTTTGAAGTATCCACCGTATATCTTATGCTTATGGTGGTGCTTTATGTCGTCGTTCTGATGCTTATATTCGTATTTACCTTCCCTTCATACAGGGCTTCCCAGGTTATGCGCAGTTACTTCTCTTTTGTGTATGCACCTGTGATGCTCTCTTTTGTGCTGATGACGAGACAGCTGTCCGTAAATCAGGCTGAGGGGATCTACAATGTCGGTTTCTTCTCCGTATGGATGACTTTCATATCGGCGTGGGGATCCGATACCTGTGCTTATTTTACCGGAGTGCTTTTTGGAAAGCATAAGATAACTCCCCGCTTAAGCCCCAAGAAATCCGTTGAAGGCTGCATAGGCGGCGTGATCGGAGCCGGCCTGCTCGGACTGGTATACGGTCTGGTGCTTAAGAACCTGGGAAGGCTGCCTGCGGAGGATCTGTGGGCATATCCCCTTCTGGGTACCTGTGGAAGCGTGGTGGGACAGATAGGAGATCTGGCTGCATCGGCGATCAAGAGGGACTTTGGGATAAAGGATTACGGTAAATGCATACCCGGTCACGGCGGCATCATGGACAGATTTGACAGCGTGATATTTACAGCTCCGCTGATCTATCTGCTGACACTTATCGTTTTGGGAAAATAAGAGATGAAAAGACTGGTGATATTGGGCTCTACCGGATCCATCGGTACGCAGAGCCTTGACATAGCAAGGGAATACAAGGGAGAATTTGAGATAGTCGCCCTGGCGGCAGGCCGGAACCACAAGCTTATGGAAGAGCAGATACGGGAGTTCGCTCCGCGTTATGCGGTAATGTGGGATGAGAGCGCCGCTGCCACGCTTAAAACCGCTGTGGCGGATCTGGATGTTAAGATACTTTCGGGCATGGAAGGGCTGATCGAGATCGCGTCGCTTCCCGATTATGACATACTGCTCACCGCGGTTGTGGGCATGATAGGCATACGCCCCACGATAGCGGGTATAAAGGCCGGCAAGACCATAGCTCTGGCAAATAAGGAAACCCTGGTATGCGCAGGGCATATCATCATTCCGCTTGCAAAGAAAATGGGAGTATCGATACTGCCCGTGGATTCCGAGCACAGCGCGATCTTCCAGTCGATGAACGGCGAAGCACGCGGGCGGGTCGATAAGATATGGCTTACCTGCAGCGGCGGACCTTTCAGGGGAAAAAAGAGAGAAGAACTTCTTAATGTTACAGCCGCGGATGCGCTTAAGCATCCCAACTGGTCGATGGGAAAGAAGATAACCATAGATTCGGCTACAATGGTGAACAAGGGACTGGAGGTTATGGAGGCCAGATGGCTTTTTGATGTTGACTATGACAGGATAAAAGTCCTGATACATCCGCAGTCGATCGTTCATTCCATGGTGGAGTATGTGGACGGAGCGGTGATAGCCCAGCTGGGCGTGCCGGATATGCGTCTCCCTATACAGTATGCGCTTTTTTATCCGGACAGGATGCCTGCGGACAGCGCGCGTCCCAGAGCAGATTTTTACAAGATCAAAAATCTTGACTTTGATGAACCGGATACGGAAACTTTTACGGCGCTTCCGCTTGCAGTAAAGGTAGGCAGGGCCGGAGGCATACTTCCTACGGTTTACAATGCCGCAAACGAAGAAGCGGTGGCAGCTTTTCTTGCCGGAAAAACAGGTTTTCTGAATATAAGCGAGCTGATAGCCGAGGCTGTTTCGGCTTGCAGCAATACAGATGATCCCGATGTTGACAGGATACTGGAGGCCGAAGCGCAGGCCCGTGAACTGGTACGATCAAGGATCGCTTAAGCAAAGGATAATTAAATGTATTCACCTTTATTGACTATAATATCTTTCATACTGATCTTTACTGTTGTTGTGGTCAGCCATGAGTTCGGCCATTATCTGATCGCGCGTTTAAACGGCATAAAAGTCAACGAGTTTTCGATAGGAATGGGACCGGCTCTTTTCAAAAAAAGAGGCAGGATGACTACCTTTGTAATACGGCTTCTGCCCATAGGCGGCGCCTGTATTTTTGAGGGAGAAGACGGCAATGTGAGTATTGCAGAGAATAGCGAAGGCGATGAGCAGACGGCGGAGATCAAAAAAGAGCTTGAAGCAAAGAACTTTAACGATGCTCCGGTTTGGGGACGTATAGCAGCTGTTTTCGCGGGGCCGGTATTTAATATCATACTGGCTTATCTGCTGGCGCTGTTTATAGTATGGTTCTGCGGCGCTGATCTTCCTACAGTCGGAAAAGTTATGGACGGCTATCCCGCGCAGGCAGCGGGCATTCAGGCGGGAGACAGGATCACTAAGATCGACGGACATGCCACGCATCTATGGCGTGAAGTTATGATCTATTCCTATATGAACGACGGCCGTGAGATGAAGATAGAATACAGCCGTAACGGAGAGAATTTTACAACGAGTTTAACACCCATGTATTCCCAGGAAGCGGGACGCTATTACATAGGTTTTTCCGGTGGCGGCGATTATGCCAAGTGTAATAATCTGAAGGTCTTTAAGTACAGCTGGCTGGAAGTGCGTTACTGGCTTGTGGCTACGGTAGAGAGTCTTAAGTACATGGTCAGCGGGCACGCCAAACTGGATGATCTGGCTGGACCTGTGGGCGTGGCTAATATTATTGACGATACCATAGAGGAGACTGCTCCGATGGGAGCCTTCACGGTATTTTTGAACATGATGAACATAGCGGTGCTGCTATCGGTAAATCTGGGAGTATTGAATCTGCTCCCCATACCGGCGCTGGACGGCGGGCGACTGATCTTCCTCTTTATCGAAGCGATCAGCGGCCGCAAGCTGCCACCGGAGAAAGAAGGCTTTGTGCATCTGATAGGCTTTGTTTTGCTGATGGTCCTGATGATAGTAGTGCTGTTCAATGATATCGGCAGATTTTTCAGATAGTTTAAAGCCGTGCCCCAAGCACGGCTTTTTGACATTATAAGAGGGAGGAAACCCTATGGATATAAACAGCGTTATCAATGAATATGACGGAATGTTTGGCGTGAGGGAACCCAGGGAGATCCTTTCGTACCTTATGCAGAAGATAGATATGTCCCGGGAGGAGAAGGATGTTGCTTCCGAGATAATACTGCTTAACGAGACCATAGGTTTCTGCCGCGACGCTTTTTTTTTTTTTTTTTGCGTACGCTATGCGCGTGAGCTTGAGCATCTGATGAACGAGCTGGATTTTGGCGGCAGGATAGAATATGCGACAACCATGCTGAACCTGGCAAATGCATACAGGGGCTTTGGCATGTATGAAGAATCCTCCAAGCGTTATGATGTATGCGAAGAGCTTTATTTAAGGATGCTGCCTGAAGGAGATTTCCTTTTTGCGGGGCTTTATAATAACAGGGGCCTTCTGCATCAGGAGATGAAGGACTGGGATGCTGCAATAGAAGATTTCAGAAGGGCGCTGGCTATAGCTGATAAGTATCCGGAAAAGGAGATAGAGCAGGCTACCACCAGGGCTAATCTTGCTACGGCAATGATAGAATCCTCACCTGAGGCCAGAGCAGAAGCTGAAAACTGGCTGCAGCAGGCCATTGACATATTTGAACGCGACGGCGGCACCGATTTTCATTACAGCGCAGCGCTTTCCGCGCTGGGCACCCTGTATTTCCATAAAAAAGATTACATCGCGGCGGCAGCCTGCTTTAAAAAAGCGATGGATCAGCTGTATTCCGGAACAGGCGCCAGCGATTCTTATATGCGCGTTAAGGAGAATTATGAGTTGTGTATGCGTTATGCGGGAGAGCAGGCTGAGGCCGCGCCCGATGAGCGCAGTTCCTTTGAACGCAGCCGTTTTTTCTTTGAGGAATACCTTTTGCCGGCAATAGAGCGTTCACTGCCGGAGGCTGTCAAATATATAGCCGTAGGTTATGCAGGCGAGGGCAGCGAGCATTTCGGCTTTGATGATGAGTTTTCACGCGATCATGATTATGTCCCGGGCTGCTGCGTATGGCTGCCTTCCGTTCAGGCCGATAAATATATGGAAAAGCTTAAGCATATCTATAATGCGGCTTTTGTAACTGCCTTTGGCGGCGAACCGGATCTTAAGATGGGACGCCAGGGCGTTATGGAGATAGATTCATATTTTGAGCGGCTTACAGGCATACCGCGCATTACCATGCTCTATTATGCCAAGGGGCTGGAGGGGCGCCTTAAGAATATGGATGATGAGGAACTGGCGGGAGTTGCAGCTGCTGTTAACGGGGAGATGTTCATGGATGCCGACGGGACCATGAGCCGACTGCGCCGTTATTTCCGCGAAGA
>CADAHD010000117.1:0-4853 GCA_902787595.1 uncultured Lachnospiraceae bacterium | reverse complement strand
ATTTCCTCGAAGAAATGCCGGAGGATTTCAGACGCAAAAAGCTTGCAAATCTTACCCATCTTTATTCTCAGGCGGGGCAGTACAATTACCTGCGTTCGATCAAACGCGGAGATTATGTGACTGCGGATCTTTACGAGGCAAGAGCCGTACAGACCATGCTTCAGATAGCATTCTATTTAAACCGCAGATTTCCGCCCTATCTTAAACTCTTATGCAGAGGAGTTTCGCATCTGGATATACTTCCTGAGCTTTCGGATATAGCACGCGCGCTGGCGGATATGCCTTCGGGAAAAGATTCAAAGATCGAAAACGGTACCGATAACAAGGCACTTACTTTTGATATAGTTGCTTCGCTGATACTTGATCAGATGAAGGCGCAGGGGCTTATAGCGGGATACGATAAGAAAGAACCCTTTGCCGACCGATATATTGCAGAGATCGCGGGACTTGTCAGACCCGGAAAGATAAGCATAAAGCGTGATGATGTGATAGAGAGCATCATCAGGCTGGAATGGGATCAGTTTGATAAGACTGTTAATGAAGGAGGAAGGGCAGACTGTCAGGATAACTGGCATACCTTCCATATCATGCGAAAGAGCCAGTATATGGCCTGGCCGGATGAGCTGCTCTTATCTTTCTTGAGCGACCTTAAGGAGGCTCAGATAAACGGACGTAACCTTATCACGGAAAAGTACGGCCGTATGATGCAGTCGACGGCGCCCGAGCGCTATGAAGAGATAAAAAAACATTTTCCTGTGCTTGACGAAGACCGCATTAAGATACAGGAGCAGATAATCGCCATCCAGATAGGCTGGATGGAGAGCTTTGCGCAGAAGTATCCTAAGATGGCCGGCAACGCCAGGATCATCCATACTTCCGAGGACACTCCTTATGATACATCCTATGAAACATATCTGCGCGGGGAGATAAGCACGTATTCGTCAGGGACGTTGCTTTCGTACGGACGTTTTATAGCGGGACTTGCAAATGAAGGCCGTAACCTTGCAGAGGAAATAATGGGCAATACCGCAGCTCTGATGGGTTATAAGGATCTGGATGACGCGGAATCACGCCTGTAAAGCAAATTATCCGGACGAATATGAAAGAGTGCTGGGTTGTCCTTAAGAAGGAATTTGGGGCAGATTCGATACAGGGCTTTTATTTCAGCAAACCGCTGCCGCCGGATGAGGCTATAAGATATAGTCCTAATATAGCATGAGCAGGATTTAACCGATAAGACAAAAAAGACAGTTCGAAAGAGCTGTTTTTTTATGTAAAATTATCACTTGACATATTAGCGTTCGCTAACTATACTTTGTTTTTGTTAGGAGATGCTAACAAATATGAATATGCGTTGAAGAAATTCAACGCTTTATGTTGGGAGGAGGGTTAGCTGGTGCTAATAGGCGTGAGGGAGGCGCATACAGATATGGATCTGAACGAAGCAGAGTTAGGCAAAGAGTACACTATAAGCGGAGTTGATACAGATGGCGATGAGGAGATGGAAAGCTTTCTTTTTTCACTTGGCTGTTACAGTGGGGAGAAGATTACCGTAGTGGATAAGAAACGCAATCTGGTGGTTTCGATAAAAGATGCAAGATACAATATCGACCCCGAGTTAGGGGCTGCTATTCATATCTGAGATGATGGACAGTATCACATCGCGGGGGCAGACCCCTGTGAAGTGATCATGATAGTGCATTTATAAAGGGAGGGAATTTAAAATGAGGATTGCGCTAGCAGGAAACCCCAACAGCGGAAAAACAACAATGTACAATGCGCTGACGGGGAGAAACGAAAAGATAGGAAACTGGGCCGGTGTTACGGTGGACAGAAAGGAAAGCCCTATCAAAAAGAATTATAATGAAAGCGGAACCGAGCTCATAGCAGTTGACCTGCCGGGAGCTTATTCCATGTCGCCGTTTACATCTGAGGAAAGCATTACCAGCGCTTACGTAAAAAATGAGCGCCCCGATGCGATAATCAATATCGTTGATGCCAGCAACTTAAGCCGCTCACTGTTCTTCACGACCCAGCTGCTGGAACTGGGAATACCTGTGGTGGTAGCTTTGAACAAAAGCGATGTGAACGGTAAAAAGGGAAACAAGATCGATGTCAGTAAACTGGCTGAGAAGCTGGGATGTCCCGTGATAGAGACCGTTTCGACAGAAGGCAAGGGACTCTCATCTGTTGTGGCTACGGCAGCAGGCCTTAAGGGAGCAAAGCAGGCAGCACCTTTTGACGAAGGGGATGTGGACCTTAAGGATAAGAAGGCTGTGGAAAACTCCGACAGAAAGCGTTTTGAGTTTGTTAACAGTATAGTAAAAGAAGTGGAGGTTCGTAAGACTTTCACAAAGGATAAGAATTTCGGTGATACCATTGATAAATTTATCACGCACCCCATTCTGGGCATACCGATCTTTGCAGGGATAATGTTCCTTGTGTTTTACATTTCACAGACCACAGTCGGAACATGGGTGGCAGACATTCTGGCCGGCGCCATTGAGAGTTTTCAGGGCTGGGTAGGCGATCAGATGGCAGATGCAAATCCCCTTCTGTACGCGCTGCTGGTTGACGGTATCATCGGCGGCGTAGGCGCCGTTGTAGGCTTCCTTCCTCTGGTAATGGTAATGTATTTCCTGATCGCTCTTTTGGAGGATTGCGGATATATGGCAAGGGCTACGGTAGTGCTTGATCCCATCTTTAAGCGTGTGGGACTTTCCGGAAAATCCGTAATACCCATGGTCATAGGAACAGGCTGCGGCATTCCCGCTATAATGGCCTGCCGTACAATACGTAATGAAAGGGAAAGAAGAGCAACCGCCATGCTGGCAACATTTATGCCCTGCGGCGCAAAGCTTCCCGTTATCGCGCTTTTTGCGGGAGCATTCTTCCCCGAGGCAACCTGGGTAAGCTTTGTATGCTATATGCTGGGTATTGTGCTGATACTGCTGGGCGCTCTGCTGATAAAGGCGATCACCGGCATGAAGTACAGAAAGAGCTTCTTTATCATAGAGCTTCCCGAATATAAGAGACCCAGTCTTCTGTTTGCACTCAAGTCAATGCTTGAGCGTGGAAAAGCTTACATTGTAAAGGCCGGAACTGTCATCCTGGTATGCAATACCGTAGTTCAGATAATGCAGGCCTTTAACTGGAGCTTTGAAGAAGTGGAAGAGGGAATGGAAGATACATCCATTCTGGCATCCATAGCAGGTCCTTTCTCAGTACTGCTTGTTCCTGTTGTTGGTGTAGCGGCATGGCAGCTTGCTGCTGCAGCGATCACCGGATTTATCGCAAAGGAAAATGTGGTTGGTACCATTGCTACCGTCTATGCCATAACCAATCTTGTGGATCCCGAGGAGCTTGAACTGGTAGGCGAAGGAACAACCGTGGCAGCCGTTATCGGTATCACAAAAGTTGCAGCGCTTGCATATCTTATGTTTAACCTTTATACGCCTCCCTGCTTTGCGGCTCTGGGTGCAATGAACTCCGAGATGAAGTCGGCCAAGTGGCTGTGGGGAGCGATAGGTCTGCAGCTGGCGACCGGATTTACCGTAGGATTCCTCGTATATCAGATCGGAACGATCATTACCACCGGTTCGATAGGAGCAGGTTTCGTCGGAGGACTTATAGCTGTCATCTGCTTTGCTGCAATCATCACTCTTATCATCCGCAGCAATCACAGGAAGATGGCTCTTGAGTATAAGCTCAGCTGATCATGTGCGGGGGCAGTTTCCACGTTACAATCCTTTCCCCCTGGTGATATAATACTAATCCCGGGAACTGTCCCTGTGTGTGTTTTGAGTTTTGGAGAAGCAAAAGATGGGTTCTGCCATTGCCAACACAGTCATAATACTTATACTTGCAGCATCCCTTACTGCAGCCTGCCTGTATATATACAGGGAAAAAAAGAAAGGCAGACACTGCATAGGATGCCCTTCTGCCGCGACCTGTCCGAGAAGAAATGCCTCTCTTATGTGTGAAGAAAAAAAGGGTTAGGCTTTATTGAATGGATTTTTCCTGTAACTGATGTTATCATGTTATCGGAAATGATCAGGCGTTATTTACGGAGTGGAAGAGGAGATGACTCAATATATCGTAACCGGAATGACCTGCGCAGCCTGTCAGGCCCGTGTGGAGAAGGCGGTCGGGAAGGTACCCGGTGTTAAAACAGTAAGCGTATCGCTGCTTACCAACTCCATGGGAGTAGAGGGTGATGCCAAAGAGGCGAATATAATCCGCGCGGTGGAGGAAGCAGGCTACGGGATAAAAACGCAGGATGACAAAAGTGATAAGAAACCGGATATCAGGGAAGAAGCATTAAAGGATCACGAGACACCGAAGCTTAAAAAGAGGCTTGCAAGGTCACTGGTGTTTCTGCTTCTCCTTATGTATATAACCATGGGGCATAATATGCTGGGATTTTGGATCCCGGCTTTTCTTGACCATAATCATATCGGACTTGCCCTTACCCAGATGCTGCTGGCCATTACGGTCATGTATATTAACAGGGATTTTTACATATCCGGTTTTCGTGCACTCTATCACCGCAGTCCAAATATGGATACTCTTGTTGCTCTGGGATCATCGGTATCATTCGGATGGTCTCTTTATGTGTTTTACAGGATGACGGTCATGGTAACCATCGGAGTCCCTAATGCGGATCTTATGGGTATCTATCATGACCGGCTGTATTTCGAATCCGCAGCCATGATCCCGGCACTTATTACCGTAGGCAAAACACTCGAGTCCCTGTCCAAGGGAAGGACAACGGATGCACTGAAAAATCTTATCAAGATGGCACCGAAGAGGGCGACCGTTGAACGGGACGGCACTCTTATGACGGTAGACAT
>CADAHD010000116.1 GCA_902787595.1 uncultured Lachnospiraceae bacterium | reverse complement strand
CGTCTGGTAAGTACCAGTATCTCAAGTATAGTTGATTCACTGGGCGTTTATATCAGTCGTATCACAGGTGAGAAGGTTGCGGTATCGATCGCTTATTCCAACTGTATACTGTCAACCGCAACACTGCTGGTTGTAGGCCCTCTGATCATTCTTTACCTCTTTGCACAGCGTAAATTTGTTGAGAGTATTGCATCCAGCGGTATCAAGATGTAAATAATGAACAAAGTTTGAACAAAGTTTGAATAAGATATTGATTTTTTAAACAAAACAATATATTATAATACCAGGTTACCTACCGGAGGGGATATCCCTGCCGGATAAAGTAAACAAACCATCAAATTCTATGGAGGGTAGAAAAGTATGAAAAGGAAATTTGTACCTGTAGCTCTTGCAGCTGTTATGGCTTTCAACATGGCAGCATGCGACAGCAGCAAGCCTGCTGAGCCGGCAAATCCCGATGACGGAAACGCAGCACCTACTGAGGCAGCTGACAAGCCGGCTGAAACTCCGGCTGACACTCCGGACGAGCCTGTAGAGCCTTATACCGTACGTACTAAGGCAGACGGCAGCCCTATCGATCTGGGTGGCATGGAGATCATCATCCGTGACTGGTTCTCAAATGCAGAGACCGATATCATGCATGCTGATCCTGACAGCCTTTCAAGCTACGAGGCTGAGATCCGTGAGTATCGTGAGTGGGCACAGGAGAAGTACAACTTCAAGCTTCGCCAGGTTGGTGGTGCTGACTGGGGTCAGTGCATCAACGATTTCGTAAACTATGTTACTACCGGTGGCGGTCCTCTTGAGTTCGAGTACGAAGCAGGCACACCTGAGAAGTGCGAGAACGTTATCTTCACTCTTCGTGATGATGCAACTACTACCGCAGCTATGAGAAACAACGAAATGTATGATCTGTCTACTCTTGATTGCCTTGATTTCAGCGACAAGAAGTATCAGCAGAACCTCTGCCATGAGCAGTACACCTACAAGAACGGAATCTATGCATTCTACGGAAGCATTTCCGAGCCTCGTGATGGTGTATACTTCAACAAGAAGCTCCTTGAGGATGGCGGACACACCGCTGATGAGATCTATGATATGCAGAAGAACGGCACTTGGACATGGGATGCTTGGGAAAGCATCATGAAGGATTGCCAGCGTGATACCGATAACGATGGTACTGTTGATGTTGCAGGTTGGACTGCTAACACCGGTGGTGCTGTTGAGGAGATCATCTTCTCTAATGGCGGTGAGCTTGTTGGTCGCGACAGCAACGGTTATGTTCTTAAGGTTAAAGATGCAGCAACCATGAACGCTCTTGAGTTTGCTAACCGTATGATCAAAGAGTATCGTCACAAAGATCCCGATGTAGACGGCGAGCCCGCTCCTTGGGATTACTACAAGGATTCCTGGAAGAACGGTGATGCTGTATTCCTGCTTGAGCAGGAGTATGCAGGTACTCCCGGTAACTTCCTTGCAGACATCAGCTTCGATGCAGGCTTCGTAATGATGCCTTATGGTCCTGACAAGGCTGACAAGCAGCTTACCAACAGATGGAGCAACAACCCCGCTGTTATCCCCGGCTGCTACACACCTGAGCAGGCTTGGAACATCGCATTCGCATATGATGTATGGTTCGAGGTTCCCCCGGAGATCGAGGAAGAGAACAGCATCGTATCACGTGCACGTTCCGGTATCTTTGATCAGAGAGCACTGGATGAGACTCTGCCTATGATGAGCGATCCCGCACACGGCTTCGTAACATATGCAGGTATGATCCCTGACCTTCAGACAGGTCCCGACCTGATCTGGGGCATCAACGGTGATGCTAAGGTTTCCGAGGCAGTTGACGCTATCGTTGATTCCTGGCAGGCATATGTAGACGCTGCTAACAAGTAATTAACAGTTTCTGCATAACACAAATGAACTTCAAGGGGCGCATCGAAAGATGCGCCTCTTTTATTGAGCAAAATGTGAGAAGAAGTGATAATTTTCTTCGTTGTATTTGTGATTTTGTTATGATAGAATGAGCAAGTTATGAGCAGAGAAAGTGCTAAAACAGGAATAAAAGTAAAGGCCGGGCTTATCCTCACCATAAGCTCTTTTTTGCTTGCAACAGGATGTGAGACCAAGCCGGAAGAAGCTCCTCCGCTGGTGCTTGAGAGCGGCGACGAAGCTGCCGAATACAGCCTGACTGAGGTTATGAGCGGAACACTTGAGGAGACCATCTCAATTCCCTGCTATTATCGTAAAAATGCCGAGCAGGAAGTGTATTTCCCGGTCAGCGGAAAGCAGATACGCAAGATCTGTGTGCAGGAAGGTGACATCGTAAAGAAAGGTGACCTTCTGGCGGAGCTTGCCCTTGGCAATATAGAAGATCAGATCGATGAGCTGCAGTATCGCATACAGCGTAATGAACTGCAGCTTTCTTATATTGATATCAACGAAGAACTTGATATAGAGAACCGCTATAACAGCCTGGCCTACATGAGCAAGCATACCGACGAGGACAAGGAAGATTATGACGCCGATATACAGCGCATGAAGGAGCAGAACGAGCAGAGGCGCAACAGTTATCGCGATTCTATAGAATTTGATAAAAAGAAACTGGCGAATCTTCAGACCCAGCTGGCGCAGAGCCGTGTATATGCGCAGTTTGACGGGAAGGTCAACAAGGTGGAAAAGGGGCTGATAGGAACTACAAGCAATGTTGAGAAATGCATAATGACTGTAGTTGACGATCAGGAAGGATATTTTGAGGCGCAGAAGCAGGATATGATACCTTACCTGACAGCGGAGAGTTACAGTATGAAAGTGATGTTCGGAAACGGCAGGGGCGATTACGAGCTGGTTCCCCGTGATATTGATAAATGGGGAGAGAAGCAGTATTTCTCCATTCTTAAGGGCGATAATACCGAAGCTCTTGAGGTGGATGATAAGGGTGATATCACCATTATTACGGCCAGAAAGGAAAATGCCCTTTATCTGCCTAACGAATGCATACGTAATGCAGGTGATAAGAACTATGTATATGTGGTTACCGAAGAAGGGCTGCGGGATGTGGTCTGGGTAACCGTTGGTCTGCATGGTGACGGCGTGACAGAGATACTGGAAGGCCTGAATGAAGGCGATAAGGTTATAAGAAGAGGATGAAAAGGAAGAGTTTAATTAAAAAAGGAATACTGACTCTTTCGCTGATCCCGCTTATCTTGTGCAGCGCATGTGGGAAAGATAATGCGGAAGTGCCGGAGGAAGAAATAGTCCTGCTCGATCCTGTAAGCGTGGCCCAGAGCTGTGTGGCTGCAGAATACAGGGATATATATGATTATAAGGTAACCGGCGCGATCTGCGCACCGGCTCTTTCGGAATGCGTGATGGAAACCGGCATGACTTTTCTGGGATATGAAAAGACTCCCGGAGAGGAAGTTAAAAAGGGTGATGTTCTGATCAGCGGAGATACGGGTGATCTGGATAAAAGGATCTCGGACCAGGTCAAGAACATTGCGAACATGGAGAGCAATCACGCTGACGATCTGGAGCAGAGAGCCGATAATCTGGAGAAAGCAAAGAAGAATGACTGGGAGGGGCAGAGGACTTTATCGGAGCTTCTTGAGGTACAGCCGGATGAAGACGCGCCCAACTATGATGCATGGATGGCCAAGCATTTTATGGAATTCTACGGACCGGCCATGGCTGATCTGAATCTGAGGCGCACCGAAGAGCAGAATAAGGAAAGCGCGGAGCTGTATGACCTTGATCTGGCCAGACAGCAGCAGATCCTTACGGAGCTTCAGAGGGAAAAAAATAACAAGATGCTTTTAGCCGGTCGCGAAGGCACGGTTGTGGCTCTTGGATTTGTGGACCGCGGAAATTACAGCGATTATTACCGCGCCGGTGACTGGATCAGGGAAAATACCATCAGCATGGCGCTGGGGGATACTTCCGTTAAGCAGTTAAGATGTGATTATATCAATAATTCCGATATCAACAAGGCAAATGATGTCTATGCGCTGGTTGACGGTCAGCGTTTTGAAGTGCAGTATGAGCCCTTAAGCTCCGAAGAGTACGAGCGTCTTGAGGAGAAGAACGGAAAGGTATACGGCATATTCAGCGTTGAAGATCCGGAAGGCGTTATAGGCTTTGGCGATTTTGCAACCATCGTAATGGAAAAGGAACATAAGACCGGTGTTCTGGCGGTGCCTTCTGACTGTCTGTTAAGAGAGGGCGATGATTATTATGTTTATCTTTTCGATGGCAGCACTTACAGCGAGCAGCCCGTGGTCTGCGGCATATCCGACGGTCAGTACACTGAGATACTTTCGGGGCTGGATGCAGGGGATATGGTCAAGGCTGAATATAAGCTTCCGGGCGGCGCAAACGAAGCAGTGCTTAAAACTGGATCCGTTCATTCGGATTTCTCCGCTACCGGTTTCCTTTATTATCCCAGTGCAAAGCCTGTAGTCAATCCTGTTCAGTACGGTACCGTATATCTGGATGAGATATGTGTTAAGCAGTATCAGCAGGTACAGGCGGGTGAGGTGCTTGCAAGGGTCCATGTCGTATCGGATCCTGTAGAGATAGAGCGCACTGAGCGCGAGATCCAGCGCCTTAACGAACAGATCGCCTGGTATAAAAAAGAAGGCGAAAAGGAAAACAAGTATCAGATCAAGAATCTGAACAAGCAGATAGAGGAAAAGCAGGAATATGTAAGCAAGCTTAAAAATGATGCGGCCACAAGAGAGATACGCGCCGGATATGACGGTGTTATAACCGAGATAAGCAATGCGGAAGCCGGCGAGATCTGGGCTTACAACAGCTCTATAGGCAGACTGGCGGACGATCAGTCCTGCTTTGTTATGGTGGAGGATGCCGACGGAAAGCTTACTTACGGCACCCCCGTGGAAATATCCTATCAGGATGAAAACGGCGCGCAAAAGAGCGTGGAATGCGAAGTTGCCACCGTTAATTTAAAATTACTGGATAAGAGCCTGCAGTCCGGACAGGCAGTTGTTAAACTGCCGCTTGAAGTGGCGGCAGAGATAGCAGGCAGCAGCCGTAATAATGAAGGCTGGTGGAGCTTAAGCCGCGTTAATGTAAAGGCGCAGCTCAGAAATGTTGATAATGTTTTACTGGTACCTAAAAAGGCGGTAAAGGAAGTAAACCGTACCACCTATGTTACCGTGATAGAAGATAATGGAGCAAGACGTCAGCAGGCATTCGTGTCAGGTGGCGCAGATTCTGATAATTATTGGGTCGTAACCGGCCTTACGGAAGGGACTAAGATATGCTGGGAATAATGCTGCAGAAAATGTGGCATAAGAAATGGATGAATCTAAGCCTGCTGCTGGGCTGTATTTTGCTCGTTGCCACAGCGGTCAGCTTTCCTTTGTATCAGTCTGCGGCTTATAACCGCATGCTTCATGACGAGTTCGATCATTATCTCTCTTCAAAGGGCGTATGGCCGGCCCAGCTTTCGCTTCAGGTTTCTACCAAGAAGGAAAAAGACGGAAAGACCATCACCAATATGGAGAATTTCATCCCCACGTTATACTCCGATCTGGGTGTAAAGGAAAGGGATACGATCTATCTGTATTCTATCACGGGCGGCACCGTGAATTCCGAGCTTCAGCGTAATGACGCCAATGACTTAAACGCACGTCTGGGCTTTAAGAGTAATCTTGAGGAGCATATCGATATAGTAAACGGCCGCATGTATTCGGAAAGCGGTCTTTCGGATGACGGCGCGATCGAAGTGGTGATCAGCCAGAAATGCATGACAAAGCAGGGCTATCTGGTAGATGAGAATATGGTATTTAAGGCTATCAAGACCTTTGAAGGCAAGCCCATGCGTTATAAGATAGTGGGTGTTTTCCAGCCCAAGTCCGCAGGCGATCTGTACTGGAACGATAAGGAAACGGAATTCGACGACCTTTGTCTTATGAATCCCGAGCTTTTCAGGAACAGCTTCCTGGGAGAGAAGTCCGTTAAATTCTCCATCGTCTGCCACTATACCGCGATGTTTGAGTATGATGACATAAAGGCAACGGATGCCGAGGAGCTTCAGAAAAAGGTTGATTATTATGCTCATACGGGCTCTTACAGAAATGTCATCGACGAGCCGCCCATACTTTCTGTTCTGAGCGAATATAACAACAAGCATTCGCGCATCAGCGCCACACTTACCATCCTGCAGATCCCCGTGCTGATCATGCTGGCAGCATTCCTTCTGATGATCTCCGGGCAGATGTATGAGATGGAGCGTAATGAGATATCCGTTATCAAGAGCCGAGGCAGCTCACGCTTCCAGATCTTTATGCTTTACCTGTATCAGGGACTGTTTCTTAGCGCTCTGGGCATAGCAGGCGGCGTGCCTCTGGGAATGCTGCTGGCCAGACTCCTTGGTTCTACCAGGAATTTCCTTATCTTTGATCTTTCGGAGCAGCTTAGCGTAAGTTTTGATGAGCGCGCTCTGGTTTATATGCTTGCGGCAGCAGGTATAGGGCTTTTGTGCCTTACCCTTCCCGCCATTAAGCATAGCCGCGTATCCATCGTAAACTTAAAGCAGCAGAAGGCACTTAACAAAAAGCGTTTCTGGGAAGTGCTATACCTTGATATAGTATGCGTCGCTGTTGCCGGATACGGATATTACAGCTTCCAGCGCAGCTCTGCGGATATGGCTGAGAATGTGCTCAATAACCAGGCTATGGATCCGCTTTTGTATTTATCATCTTCGTTGATGATCGTGGGTCTGGGACTTCTGTTTTTGCGTCTGCAGCCGCTTTTGCTCAAACTGATATACACGATCGGAAAGTATTTCTGGCGTCCGGCTCCGTTTATAGCATTTATGGAGAATGTCAAGAACGGACGCAAGCAGCAGCTGATCATGCTATTTCTTATAATGACGGTTTCGCTGGGCATGTAATACGATCCGCAATACGGATTATACAGATGGCTGCGATCTGCGCATGAAGGAAGTATGGACCGAGGTAGTGGACCGTAACGGAGCGCGCACCGGTGTTTATATCGAGCCGGATGCCGGTAAATATGTGACGGCGCCCTTCATAGATTCATACACCAAGGTATACCGCTTAAAGAATATCGAGATGCAGGGAGGCAGCAACGGAAGTCTTAAGGTCAATCTCCTGGGCATCAATACGAAGGAATACGGCAGCATCACCTGGGTTGATAAGCGGCTTAACGGCAAGGCTTATTATGAATTGCTCAACGAGCTTGCAGTGGTTGAAAACGGACTGCTGGTATCATCTAATTTCCGCGACAAGCTGGGCTTTAAGCAGGGTGACAGCGTTACCTACAAGCGTGAAAACGGCGGCGTTGCAAACGGAGTGATCATAGACTTCTTTGATTACTGGCCGGGATATGCTTCGGAGATAACCGAGCAGCAGCCCGACGGCAAGATGTCCACAGAGGCCAATTATATGATTGTGGGCCATTTTGAGTATATCAAGGACAGGCTTGGGGAAGTGCCTTACGAAGTAATGGCAAAGCTGAAGGAGGGCGCTACAGCCGAGCAGATCTATGAGTGGAAAGAAGCAAATGACCTGCGTCTGACTACCTATGTGAACAGGAATGAGGATCTGGAAGAAGCTCAGACAGACCCGCTTCTGCAGGGTACCAACGGCGTGCTCACCCTGGGATTTGTCGTAACGCTGATCCTCTGCGGCGTGGGTTACCTGATCTACTGGATCATGGCTTTGAAAGAGAGGGAGCTGGTATTCGGTGTGCTGCGCGCATCCGGTTTCCATAAAGGAGAGGTCTTCCACATGCTGTTTCTGGAGCAGATATTCTGCGGAGGACTTTCGATACTTGCAGGCTTTGGCATAGGCAAGCTTACCTCCGGACTGTTCGTGCCTATATTGCAGAAGGTGTATGCTTCGGCCACGCAGCTTCTGCCCATGGAGCTTATTACCGACAGCTCGGACCTGGTCCGTCTGATGGCAGTCATAGCCGTTATGATGGTCATATGCTTCCTGGTGCTTACGCTCATGACTTTCAAGATGAATGTTGCAAAGGCCCTCAAACTGGGAGAGGAATAAGATGGGTAATATTATCGAAGTATTGGATGTATCGCGTACATTTCAGGTGCCGGGCGGCGAGTTTCAGGCGCTTAAGCATATTAATGCCGCTATTCCCGAATCCTCCTTTGTTATCCTTAAAGGACGTTCGGGATCGGGCAAGACTACGCTTTTAAATATCATCTGTACACTGGATAAGCCTAC
>CADAHD010000115.1 GCA_902787595.1 uncultured Lachnospiraceae bacterium | reverse complement strand
CTTACATCTTAAAGCGGATATTAGTGATAAATGGATAAAATAAAACTTAAAAGAGGCGAGTATATTGACTCCGAAGGACATGTAAGACGCCGTTCGGAAAAATACTATCAGAGAGTAAGACAGATGCGCATACGTTACAGTATTGCCGGCGGCATCTTTGCAACGATCTTAATAGCGCTTATATGCATCATAGCGGGAAAAGGAAAGGAAGCAAAAGCTCAGACGGACGAAGTGGAGACTATATTGCCGGCAACCACGCTGGTAATGGCGGCTGAACCTACACCCACACCGGTGGAGGAGGAAGTTCCCAAAGTAAATGAAAACGAGCATCCCGATATGTTCTATGAAGGGTATCAGGTATTTAAAGATAAGGATACACGCGAAGTAACAAATGAGGAAGTGATAAGCAGTTTCTGCATACTGGTGGACTTAAAGGACGGACATGTGGTGGCGCAGCGCAATGCTTTTGAACGCATGTATCCGGCATCCATGACAAAAGTGCTTACCATTCTGGTGGCGGCGGAACACATGCAGGATCCGGATGATACATTTACCATGACCCAGGAGATCACGGATTATGTATTTTCACATGGCTGCTCGCAGGTGGGTTATTCTGTCGGTGAGACAATGACCGTGAAGGAACTGCTTTTCGGCACCATAATGCCCAGCGGCGGAGATGCTGCGATGGCGCTGGCGTATTATACGGCGGGCAGCATGGAAGCGTTTGTGGACATGATGAACGAAAAGCTGGTCGAACTGGGGCTTGACGGAGTAGCTCATTTTACCAATCCGGTCGGCGTATATGATGATCAGAATTATTGTACTCCCGCAGCTATGGCCATGATCATGAAAGCTGCATTGGAAAACGATCTTTGCAGAGAGGCGCTGGGGCAGAAGAAATATACTACTGCGCCTACCGATTATCATCCCGAAGGAATGATAATATCCAACTGGTTCCTTCGCAGGATAGAAGACAAGGATACTCACGGCGAGGTGCTGGGAGCAAAGACCGGGTTTGTTAATGAGTCGCGAAACTGTGCTGTGAGCTATGAAAGATCAAATGACGGCAATCAGTATATCTGTGTTACAGGAGATGCCCACAGCGCCTGGCGTGCGATATATGATCATGTAGCCATCTATGATGATTTTGTTAAATAAAAAATAGTTCTTGACAATTTACTTCTGCTGGAGTAGAATAACCTTCGTCTGTGAGAGCAGATGAAGATATGGCGAGATAGCTCAGTTGGCTAGAGCACGCGGTTCATACCCGCGGTGTCGAGGGTTCAAATCCCCCTCTCGCTACTTTGAGATTCCTGCGGAAGAGCCCGATGAGAGCACTTCCGCATTTTTTGTATAATACAATGTGCTTTTACAGTCCAAAGCGGACTGCAGGCAAATATATCAAAAAAAGGGAGGGTGTAGAAATGTATTTCAATGTTAAGAAAGGTCTGGATCAATTGTTCCTGTCACAGATCCTGGAGATCGTAGTTGCCGTATGCAGCCTGATCGTAGGTGTCTTCGCGGTGCTGACCGTAGCTGCGGCATTTTTGGGCAGCGGCGCACTTACGGCTATCCTGGGAGTGCTTACGGTGCTCGCTACCATCGGTCTTATAGGCGGCAGCATAGCTGCTTTCGTACTGGGCTTACTGGGTATCCTTAATGCAAAAAAGGATGAGCTGAGCTACAATAATGCGCTTGTCTGGCTGTGCGTTGGTATCGTTGCATCTCTGCTTACCAGTGCTATCGGTAATGCAAGCGGTTTCTTCTGGGGGCTGGTGAAGGCTCTGCTTGGGGCTGTAGACGGCTTCTCAAACTTTATGGTGATGTACAGTGTGATCAATGCTACAGTTACTGTAGCGCAGGCGATAGGCAATATTGAGATCGTGAATCTGGGAACCCAGAGGGCAAATTCATTCAAGACACTGTATATTGTGGCTATTATACTCGTATTCGTGGGATTCATACCTGTTATCGGCGGTATCCTAGCTCTGGTAGGTATTATCATCGAACTTGTTATCTTCTTCCAGTATCTCGGTTTCCTCAGCAAAGCCAAGATGATGGTATAAACCAAAAGTGTTATAGCCCCTCGTAAGAGGGGCTTTTTTGTTTCTGATACTCCAATGTTTACAGCTTAATTTTGTGAAGTATTATCTTTAAAATGCTTTGCAATTATGTCCGTTTAGTGTATAATCTTTTTAAGCGACTTTAAAAGTGTTTTTTTTGTTGTTGAAATTTTCTAAATCAGGAGGATAGTATCAATGGCTAATATCACCTGCCCTCAGTGCAGTCGTTTTGTGGATGACAGCGCAAAGTTTTGCCCCGGGTGCAAGTACAATATCAAAAAGTACGTTAAAGAGATGAAGAAAAAGGGCGGAACCGTGAGCGGGTCTATTTCCTTTGGCAGTGTCTACAGTAAGACTTCGGCAGGTACAGATGCTATTCCCGAACTGGAATTCTTAAAACCGGCAGCACAGGGTAAACCTGAACCTGTAAATGAAGAACCGGAGATCATGACATACGAGCCTGAACCGGAAGCACCTGCATACCAGGAGCCCACACCTGTATATCAGGAGCCTGCACCTGCGCCTGCCCCCATAACCTATACTCATCCGGCTGTGGCTGCCGCACCCATGGCACCTGCGGCACCTGCATATGAAAGGCCTGCATCGCCGGTAGAGAATATTTCGTCTGTGGATCCCGCGAGTCTTTTCCCGAAGGAAACTTCTTTCAGACCTGCATATAAGCCCAGGGTTGCTGTTCAGGCACCTGCTTACGATCCGAATTATAAGAAAAACAACGCTGTGGAAGCAGCGCCTGCATATGAAGAAACAGCGGCTCCCGCTTATGAGGAACCGGTTGCAGCTGCACCTGCAGCGCCTGTTGCGCCTGTACCTCCGGCAGCGCCGGTTATCCCGGTAACGCCGGTTGCACCTGCAGCACCTGCTGCGCCGGTAACACCTGTGGCTCCCGCGGCTCCTGTTACGCCGGTTCCTGTAACACCTGTAGCGACCGCTACACCGGTAACACCTGTGGCACCCACAGTTCCTGTTACGCCGGTTGCGCCGGCAGCACCCGCAGTTCCGCCTGAGGCTCTCTTATATCAGCAGCCCGCAGCACCTGCAGCACCTGCGATACCGGCATATCAGCCCGCAGCACCTGCCGCACCGGCATACCAGCAGGCCGCAACAGTGCCTCTTAACCGTGTGACCAATTATCAGGCGGCAAGACAGGTTCAGTCAGTGAATCCTGCAGCTCCGGCATATCAGCCCGTAACAGGACGCACACAGCCTATACCGGCTGTAGAGGGTATGTTTGAATCTGCGGCTTTGAATTATGGGGTAAGTGGCGGCGGAGCCCTTTCGGGAGAGATAACCGGACCTACCATACTTGAAAAACTCCGTGCAGAAGAAGAAGAGAAAAAAGCTAATGCATCTATTTTTGAATCGCCCTGTTTGCGTGCTGCCGAAAGAGAATTAAAGAACGGCACCCGTCAGCCTGCAGGCGGACTTCACGGAGAGATCTCTTTTGATAATTTTGTCCCCGAAGAGAGAGGATCCTTCGGCAGAGCTTCAGCATATCAGATACAGCAGGCAGCTTATGTGGCAGCCGGACAACCCGGACAGCAGTCGTCTTCGGTACCTCCGTATGCTGCACAGCCCGGCGCAGGCCCCGGTGGTATGTCATATCAGATGTCTGCATCGGCAGCTCCCTCATCACCTGCTTACGCGCCTCAGGCAACAATGCCTGCTTATGCAGCTACGCCCGGTGCAGCGGCAGGAGTTCCTGCATTTGCTGCAGGCCCCGGAATGGGAAATCCTTTCGCACCGACAAACGGAGCCATTCCTTATATTACGCAGACGCCTGCCAATAGCGGTAACCCCGTGCTTGGCGGTGGCGGGAATCCCATCTTGGGAGGAGCAAGCGCAAATCCTTTATTAGGTGGCTGAAGATATAGATCTTCCAAAGCATGATAGACCGTATAGGAAACGGAAATACATATACACCCCCCTATGCAAGGGGAGGAAAAAAAGCTGCGCGTATTGAAGGTGACGCGCCGGCTTTTTTATTACCGGGTGAAGACCAAAACGGCGGAGTGATATGGGACAGAGGATCAAAGGAAGACATTCCCAAAGCTGCCACTGAAAAACAAAAAAAAGAAGAAAAAAAAGAGGAACATATACCACCCCTTGAGGAAGAAAAGACTGCTGAAGCGGTCGAAGCCGGGGAGTATAAACAATCCGGCTTCGGAAAGTTCATAGGACGCATAGGGGAGGCGATAAAGAATTTTTTCCTGAGTATATGGTACGGATCCGATAAGCCGGCTGACGGGGAAAAAGCTTCGGATGGTAGTGCGGTAGCGGATAAAGCGCCTGATGCAGGATTTGCTGAAGCAGAGGCGGATGAGGAACTTGCAGCAGACGCAGCCGGGGATGATGACAGGGAGGAGCGCATAAGGGCTGCAATAGCCGGCAACGATCCGGGCGCCCTGGTCGATGAGCTTACTGAAGGCGGCAAAAAACACCCTGCCAGAAATACGACCCTTCTTACACATTACGACCGAAGGGGCAGGCTGGTCAAACCTTCCGATGCAGAAGCGGGCAGGATACTGACAGCGGAGAGCTCCAATAAGGGCAAGGGTGGCAGGAATGTCGAAAGGAGACCTCAGGGAAATTACAGGAGGTACATATGAGAATAGGAAAAGGCTATGATGTCCATCGCCTTGGACCGGACAGGGATCTGATCATAGGCGGGATAAAGATACCATATGAATTGGGGCTTGTTGGACATTCGGATGCTGATGTTCTGACGCACGCGATAATGGATGCTCTGCTGGGTGCGGCTGCGTTGGGTGATATAGGAAAGCTCTTTCCGGATAACGATGATACTTACAAAGGGATCGACAGCTTTGTATTACTGGGAAAGGTGAAGGATACTCTGCAGGAAGCAGGGTATTTTATTGAAAATATTGATGCTACGATCATCGCTCAGGCGCCTAAGATGAGACCTTATATCGATGATATGCGCAGGCGGTACAGCGAAGCTCTGGAAATAGAGCTTGATCAGATAAACATAAAGGCTACTACCGAAGAACATCTGGGCTTTACCGGGAGAGGCGAAGGCATTGCGGCAGAGGCAGTCTGTCTTTTATATACCGCCAGAGAGCTTTATTCGATGGATGTGACTGCTGCAGGCTGCTGCGGAGCGGCCGGAGCATGTAAAGGCTGTCCGCGGAATGATCCGCAGGTTTAAATAATTAAAAGACTGGATTTATAAGGGGAGGAAGATTATGAGAATCTACAATACGGCCAGCAGAATGGTAGAGGAATTCAAACCGCATGAAGAAGGAAAGGCTGCGATCTATACCTGCGGCCCTACGGTTTACCATTTTGCGCATATAGGAAACCTTCGCAGTTATATCTGTGAAGATGTGCTGGTAAAGACCATGCTGTATGCAGGGTATGATGTCAAGCGTGTAATGAACATCACCGATGTAGGACATCTTTCATCCGACGCCGATACGGGCGAGGATAAGATGCTTAAGGGTGCAAAACGCGAGCATACGACAGTGCTTGATATTGCAGACAGATACACAAAGGCATTCTTTGCGGACTTTAATAAGCTGAATATGCGCATGCCGGATGTGGTTGAGCCGGCTACGCATTGCATACCCGAATTCATCAACATGATAGAGGTTTTGCTTGAGAAAGGCTATGCTTATCAGGCAGGAGAAAATGTATATTTTGATACTTCAAAGCTTGATAAGTATTATAAGCTCTCAAATCAGAACGAAGATGATCTTAAGATCGGCGTGCGTGACGATGTTGACGAGGACATAAACAAACGAAACAAGACAGACTTTGTACTCTGGTTTACCAAGTCCAAGTTTGAAGATCAGGAGCTCAAATGGGACAGTCCCTGGGGCAAAGGCTATCCGGGCTGGCATATAGAGTGCTCCTGCATAGGGATAAAGCATCTGGGAGAATATATGGATATCCACTGCGGCGGTGTGGATAATATCTTCCCTCATCATACAAATGAGATAGCCCAGAGCGAAGCGTTTCTGGGACATCCCTGGTGCCGCTACTGGTTCCATGTTCATCATCTTGTTGAAAAAGATAAAGGAAAGATGAGCAAATCCAGCGGAGAGTTCCTTACTGTATCCCTTCTGGAAGAAAAGGGCTATGATCCGCTTGCTTACAGGTATTTCTGCCTGCAGTCCCATTACAGAAAGCCGCTTGAGTTTTCTTACGAAGTGCTGGATCAGATGAGCGATGCTTACAGGAAGCTTCGCAAGCGCACTTCCGAGCTTTCAACAGACGGAGAGGTTGATGAAAAGGCATTTGAGGAATATCGCAGAAAATTTGAAGAAGCACTGACAGACGACCTGAATACATCAAGCGGATTTACCGTTTTGTATGATGCTCTGAAGGCTGATGTGAATGATGCCACAAAGCGCAGGATCGTTGAGAGCTTTGATGAAGTTCTGTCACTTAAACTGCTCGAGCCTTTGGCTGTTGAAGAAGTCGATTCCGAGCTGGAGGCTTATGTGCTGGCTAAGATAGAAGAACGCGCGCAGGCTAAGAAAGCCAAGGATTTTGCAAAGGCTGACGCTATAAGGAATGAGCTTCTTGATAAGGGCATCGCGATCAAGGATACCAGAGAGGGCGTTAAGTGGGAGAAGATATAAAGAATTATTCGGCGCTGGGATACGCTTATCTTGGCGATGCGGTTTATGAACGCTATGTGCGCGAGTACATAATGGAAAGCCGTGGGAACATGCCGGTAGAGAAGTATCATGCGATAGCTACACATTTTGTGTGCGCAGCAGCCCAGGCAAAGGCCGTTGAGGCGCTGATGGATGCCCTGTCCGAAGAGGAAGAAGCGGTATACAGAAGAGGACGTAATGCCAAGGCGCATGCGGCGCCCAAAAGTTCCAGCCCGGGAGAATACAGGAAAGCTACGGGATTTGAAGCGCTGATCGGATATTTAAGCATTAACGGCAGGGAAGAGCGCGTCAAAGAGCTCATGAAAGCAGCGGTAGACTTACTTGAGACGGATACACCCCGGTCATCCTGAGCCGGGGGCAAAACCA
>CADAHD010000114.1 GCA_902787595.1 uncultured Lachnospiraceae bacterium | reverse complement strand
CTGAATACAAAGACACAGCTTTCATCATTTTCAAATTCATCCATGAAAAGCCTTATCTTTTCTTTGTCCCATACATCGTCCTGGTCAGCCGTAAATATAACATCCCCGCTGCAGGCGCGTATGCAATTGCCGAAGGATACGCGTACGCCGCTGTTCTTTTCGTTTATGATAACTTTGTAAGAAATGCTGCTTTCGGATAAAAGCTGCTCCGCAAGATCTGCAGTGCCGTCGCTGCTGCAGTCATCGGTGATCACGATCTCATCCGGGGGCAAGGTCTGCCCAAGGATGCTGTCAAGCTGCTCCTTCAGATATTTAGTTCCGTTATAGGTGCACATTGCAACCGAAACCTTCATACAGGCTTGCCTCTCCGCGCATTATTTCCAGTAAGGACCGTACTCTACTTTATCTGCATCCTTTGGCCTTTCCTCTATAGGATAGATCCATGAATCGTTGTAATATCTTTTCAGCTTTTCCGGCATATGCTCGATACCGCCAAAACGTGATCCGTCCCAGCGCCGTCCCAATATGCCAAAGAGTATCTGCAGCACGCCGCCCATATAAACTGCCTGCCTTCCGGCGTTTTTTATCTCTCCTGCAAGAGGAAAGCCATAGGCGCCGCATGCCATCAGCGCTATGTCAAAATCCAGTTCCAGTATTTCTTTTTTCATAAAGTCCAGTGCTTCGAACCAGTCGTTAAAACGCTCATCCTTCAGATCACCTATGGTCATAACAGGCTTATAGACGATAAGCTCTCCGAATTCAGGAAGGATATCCGAATCCCTGTAGATCTCTTCTCTCCGGGCATACTGCATCTTTACCGAATCCGGGAAAGATGTCACTATCAACACCTTTTTCCCTTTCAGCGCTTTTGTCCAGTGATGCTCGAGTGCATATACATCATATACACTCAGGTTTTTAACCGTAACGCTCTCCTTCGGCAAAAAGCGGTTTATAAACCAGGGCTCCGCAAACTGCCTGCAGCATGCCAGCACATCAGTCCTTCTGTAAGCCTCTTCCATAACAGAAGTAAAACGCTCCGCAAGAGAAGGATCATCCGGAAAAAAACCGGCGCACTCATAAGCCATCCTGACAGTCTTTGCGTATTTTTTAGGGAAATGAAACTCAACCATGCGCATTACAGCCAGCTCAAAACCGCCCAGCCTTCCTGCCATAAAGGGCTTTCCGCTCAGTATCAGTTCCTCAAGATATTTACTGCCTTCCTCGTTGTCCAGCATTTTTCTCTTTGCATAAGGCAGCTTATTGAAAGCTTTGATCTTATTACGCAGTACATATCCTGCTGCCTGAGCGGCCCATTGTATCCTTCTTATCAAAACAGCTCTCCTTATTAAAACGAATTCAGATCATGCATCCGCATTGGCCGTACTGAGCTTTGCAGCCTCTTCATAGCTTATCTGCTCAGCCTTCCCATTCTGTATCCTGTAAATAACATCACAGTTCCTTATGGTTGTTATCCTGTGCGCGATAATTATCATCGTAACGCTTCCGTTCAGCCGGTATATGGCGTCCATAACCGCATTCTCAGTCTCGCCGTCCAGCGCAGATGTGGCTTCATCCAGCACCAGCATCTGCGGCTCCGTATAAAGCGCTCTGGCTATGCCTATCCTCTGTCTCTGCCCACCGGAGAGCTTAACGCCGCGGTCTCCTATGCGGCAATCCAGTCCGTCCGGCTGCTGCCTCACAAACTCATCCAGCTGGGCTTCCTTAAGCGCCCTCCATATTTTTTCGTCGTCTACCTCATCTTCCGGAATACCGAAAGCTACATTTTTTCGCAGACTGCCGTCCATAAGATATATCGACTGGGGAATATAGCCTATGATATCGTGCCAAGCGTCAACATTTTCATGTATGTCTTTTCCGTCAACGGTAATATGTCCGCTAACAGGCGAATAGATCCCCATTATGATATCTGCAAGAGTGGTCTTTCCTGCGCCCGAAGGTCCCACAAGCGCCACCGATCTTTTTGCAGGTATATCAAAGCTTATATGATCGAGCACTTTTACATCCGGTCTGGAAGGATAATTGAAGCTCAGATCGTTTATCTTTAAAGCCTCTTTAAAACTTAACTCAACATCTCTTTTAACATTACGTTTCTTCTGAAGTTTCTCCATATCCTGCATATCTTTAAGGACCGAATCAACAGACGCTTTGGTAAACATGATATTGCTCAGATAACCGCTCATCCTGTTGAATGCAGGCATCATACGGAAAGCAGCCGCAGCAAATACAGCAAGCACCGGCGCAAAAGTCGACAGGTCTTCACCGGAAAGAATACGTACCGCCAAAAAGATCAGTATACCGCCTATGCATACCATTTCAACCGAAGGTTTGGAAAGATTGGTAAGTACATTTCTCTCATAAAATATGCCTGCATATTCTGTATACGAATTACTGTAACCGTTTATAAAATAATCTTCTTTACTGCCGGCCTTGATCTCCTTTATGCCGCTGAAGCTTTGTATAAACCAGCCCACTCTTTCCTCGTACTTTTTACGATTCATTATTCCCAGATATTTAAGTCTCTTCTTCATCAGGACGAGGAGGAAAAACAAAAGGATCACCATAAGCGCAGAGATCATCAAAGTGGTCGCCAGATCGGTAAAAGCCAGAAAAACTCCCATGCATACACACACCAGCACTTCTGCTGTCAGTTCCAGAATATTCAGCAAAGCCGTAAAAAGATTGCTTACGTCGTTTTCAACATTTCGCTGCAGCTCCGCAAGGTTATGCTCTACATGAAATGCGTAATCCTGATTCATATAGCATTCCGTCAGCCTGACTGCCAGATCCTTCTGGCTGTAGGTAGTAAAATGATACAGAACGGAATTCATCCAGATTATATACAGATTTTTTATTATATATACCGCTGCCAGAGCTATGGCAAACGCCGCGATCAGCTGATTGGTATCCTGTGTATGCAATATTTTTCCCGCGATTGAAAATACTTTGCTGTCCTCTATGGCGTCGGGCCTGGTGACCGCCTCGATGAGCGGCATTACACCGGATACGCCAAGGAGCTCAAGTCCCGAATTTATCAGTATTATAAGCAATACGCCTGCGAGTTTCAGCCTCTGCTTCGGTTCAAGGATCGTAATTATCTTCTTTATCATATCAGCTCATCCCCTCGCTGCATGCCTCTTTTATAATACTCGTTTTCCTTAATGCCGTTCTTTGTAAAATAATCGCACAGGTATCTGCATACCATATCGTTATATTCCTTCGTTCCTTTATTGCTCTCAAAATAGCTGACAGCCATCTTATCCTGCATTTGCGTATAAAGCTCAGACAAGCCCTGCGCCAGCTCATCATCAAAGCGCTCATTATGTCTTCTGCCTTTCTTTTTGTAGTAATATACTTTTCTGGCTGTTACGATCTGGTCTTGGGAAAGCGGACTTACAGCAGCTATGTCTTTAAGAGTTTTTTCGTATTCATTTATATCCGCAGGCTCAATCGTAAAACCAAAACCGCGGTAATAAGGCTTGCCCACGATCACCGCAGGTATTCCGAAACACGCAAACTCGGCTCCGGCATTTCCTCCTATTGTAAGCAAAACATCTGCAAGCTCTTTTATGCTGCCGCCGCTCACCTTATCGGGCAGCAGAAAGATATGTGGCTTTTTATGCCTCTCATACATCTTCTCTATTGAATCCGTATCTTCGTTGTATGCTTTCCTGGTGGGATGAGGCTTTAATATCCAGTTCACATTATCTACGCCTTCTGCTATCCTGAGGGTCTGTTCCAGCCAGTCGTAATAATCCCTGAAATAAATATCGCCGTAATTAAAAACAGCGTCGGTAAATGTATGCGCCATTATCACGGCATTCTTTTTTGACGGATCCAGTCCCAGCTGCTTTGTCAGTTCTTCGCGGCTAAAGATCTCCTTGCCTTTAAAAGCGCCTCTGTCGATCGAACGTCCGGATATGCCGGCAAAATTAAGCGCCAGCAATTCCTCTGCGCGTTCAGCCGCATCATACACTTCATCCAGCTGTTCCGCAATGCAATCATGCACCCATCCGCCTCTTCGTACCGGCTCGCCTTTTTCATCAATAAATACTTCCTCTTCAAGAGTGGTACTGACATTGCGCAGCTTTGCGCCATGCTTTTTGAAAAGGCATATTATTATAGCTTCATGATAAGCCAGATCATCAACCACGGCAAAAGAGGGTTTATGCTTCTTTAAATAAGAATCAAGAGAAGAACACATCCATAATATATGAAGCATCTTTTTTAAACATATCTTGTTTCTTGCGCTTCTGATCGTGGATAAGGAAGATGTCCTGATGATATCTTCATAAAGATATTTCCCTGCGCCCACTTTACTGTAACGCAGTTTCTTTAAACCTGCGCCGCTCCCATCAGTTATCATAAAAGCGGTTGTCTTAACTATTGCGGATACAGCACCGGGTATATTCTTACGCAAAAGCTTTTCCAGGCACAGAAACTTCATACCCATGTTGTTCAAAAGCTTCTCAAAAAGCTCATTCTCTCTCCAGCATATTACATATACATCAGCAGACAGTTTATCTGCCACTGCCCTTGCATATAAAAGCTTTGGCATTACCCAGGCCATCTGCAGCCGCACCATCGAAAGATTTACGTATACTGTTCTGTCCCTTTTATCGCCCTCATTATTTTCCCCGTTATCAAGGACTTTGATCAGTCCTTCCACAACGTCTCTGCTTACCGGGAATTCTTCTGTCTTCATTTCTTCTTCCTTAAATATTTCTTATACTGCCTTGCGCTTCTGCACATTTCCTTCGGAGTGATAAGCTTGTATCTGTCTCCGGGATTCAGCTTAAGGCCTTCGGCATCCAGTTTATATTTATCCTTAAGGATGTTGTTAAAGTATTCATCATCCTTTTCCATCTGCTTTATGACAGCATATGCCCTCTCATACAGGGCAGCTCTGACAAAATATTTAAAGCGTTTGAACAGTCCGATCTTTTCAGTAAAAAATCCATCCTGGAACATCTCATCATATTCCGCATTTCTCTTAACCTTTTTAGGATATTTGATGGGCAGTTCAAGACCCTTAAGCTCGACGCCGGATACCAGGTCTATCTTTTCCTTTGTATCGCCAGGGTGTTCGGCCATCTCATGTCCCATGCCGATATTCCTTATCAGATTATATTTGGGGACTATACCGAGCATATCGTTCGCCCACATATTGAAATTCCATTGATATCCCCAGGTGCGGTACCAGTGATATTGCAGATCATCAAATACTATAGAAAAGAATCTCCATGTATGTGGCTTCATGAATTTCTTAAACTTCTTTTGCCTTTTCAGCTGCGGCCATTTTCGTATGTTCACATCGTACTTTTCCCAGGCGCGTTTCCATGTAGCCCATCCCCATATCATCGCAAAAGAGGAGAAACATATATCTTCAGTTTTAAATATCTTTGCCTCGGGATAAAGATTATTACCGCTGATCATTCCTATACGTTCATCATTTTCATAATGCTCAAGCATATCGCGGCAAAAATAAAAGAAGTTCTGATCGGCCTGAATATCATCTTCGATAAAGATCGCTCTGTCCTCCTTTTCGAAAACCCATGCCATGCCGCTTGGCATACGGTATCTGAGTCCCATATTTTTCTCTGCATAATTTCTATATACCTCGCAGTCCCAATCGATATGAGAATCCAGATAATCGCGTACTTCATCAACAGCCTTCTTATCCTTACGATCTTTGGGACCGTCACATATTATATACAGTTTTTGAGGCTTCAGTTTTCGTATAGATTCAAACGACTCTTTAGTCACATCAAGACGCTTATAAACTATCATAACAACCGGCACATCAAAGCCTTTATCATTCAAACCCATTCTGTTTTCTCCCTTATCCTGCCGTCACTATTTCTTATCTTTCCGCATGTAAAGCGGTATATCATCTTAATTCAGATCCTGCTGATATCCAGTGTTTCTTCATCTGTGCTGCCCATCGTTCCCAAAAACCAGCAATGGGTGTACTCATAACCATCGGATAAAATATAGGCTCCCGTCGCTCCGCCCGTATCCGATGTGATCAGGCAGCTGCATTTTGAAAGATAATATATAGCCGCCAGGTAACTTATGTTCATTGCAAGCGCATCCCGGCGGTAGTCTGCCTTCTGTCCCAGCTTTACATCCTGTTTTCCGCGATAACGTTTCTGTTCTATCGTCATTATATCTTTCGGAAATGTACTGTTCAGCGCATCCAGGATCTCCAGATCCTCCGTTGCCAGAAAGATCCGCTTGCAGCCATATTCTTCTTTAACGGCGCGCACCTTTTTGATGAGAGTATCCATATCCGGCTGTACGGCATGACCCACGCCTTTGCTCAAATAATCGGTTCCCCTGGCCAGCACTCCCAGCCATCTGTCCGTTTTATTGTACTCATTATCATACTTTTCTATCTCGGCTTTTACTGCTGCAGAAAAATGTATATATTTTTTGCACAGTTTGCGCCAGTATGCGGTAGGCTTTTCGGTGCGTGTAAGGCTCAGCAGGAAACCGCCCGGCATCCTGGGATTCTCCAGTACGATGATATTCTTTTTATTCTTTATTTCCTCAAAGCTGACTCCTGCAGGCTGCTCAAAGAAAAACTCCCAGGCATTTTTAGTCTTTCTTTCCGAAGCGCTGCAAAATATGTTCTCCTTAGTCTGCATATCTATAACCGGAATGTATCCGTGCTGTATGCTGTAGCTTATTCCCGAAAGCGCCTTAAGAAAGAAATTAAAAAGCCCGCCTTCATCCGTATAAAGGCGCAGCACGCAGTATATGTCCTCTTTTCCCTGATAACGTTTGATCACACGGGCATTTTTTGCAGCTATGCAGTTACGCTCTATCTCCCTGTAATCTCCGGATATCAGTGTCCTGGTATTATTTAAAAAACTCTTAAAACTCATAAGCTGTCATATATGTTTTTTAGCATTTTATAATTTATCTCGGATGAGTATTTTTTGAGATACTCATCGTATGCGTTATCGGAAAGTATTTTTCTGTCCATGGTCTCAAAAAGCTCTATAGCCGCATTAAGCCCTTTAACATTATTTTTGAATTTAAGACCCGTCACTCCGTCGATCACCAGGCTGCC
>CADAHD010000113.1 GCA_902787595.1 uncultured Lachnospiraceae bacterium | reverse complement strand
CGCAAGGATATGAGTACAGGATACTTCCGTCGATCTCATGGACTAACGGACTGGCGGCATCGGTACCTATGCTTATGTCGGCGCATACCCTTGGAGATCCTAAGATGCGGGAGCAGGCACTGGACAGTATTTCACATATCGTATCAACGAGTATCAATCCGGCTAACGGTCTGCCTTTTACAGCAGAGAATGACGGAGTATGGAGCAACAAAGGCTGGTGGTATGACAAGCAGCCGGCTCCGGGACATGCGGCATATCTGGTAGGGCAGGCAGTTTATCTGCTGTTAAAGGCATACGAATGGGAAAAGAGTGCAGGAACGATACATGCCGACTGGCTGGAGTATGCGAAAGGTGTGATCGCAGTTACCGAACAGAGCCGTAATACCGACGGAGAATATCCTTATATCTTTTCGGACAGATCGGGAGCAGGTCTGGCATATGATTCTTTTTCCGGAGCATGGTGTATGGCGGCAGCAGCCTTTTATTGCTTTATAACAGGCGGGAGAGAATATGTGGAAGGGCTGCTTAAAAGCGAACAGTGGTATCATAAGGCCTATATCTGTCACGAAGAGTGTTACGGCGGGCCACTGGATATTGACAAGAATATTGATTCGGAAGGTGTTCTGAGCTATATCAGGGCAGTGCGGTATCTGCATGAGATGACGGGTGAAGAGAGTTTGCTGGATCATATGCGGGATGCTCTGTATTATGAATTTACATTTAAGTTCTGTTACAATTCACCCATAAAGGTGCCGCCTCTCAGTAAAGTGGGGTGGTCAAGCTGCGGCGGGAGTATAACTTCCGTAACGAATCCGCATATCCATCCCATGTCTTCATCCGTGATCGGAGAGATAAAGTATTATCTCAGCCACAGGAATGATGAGTATGTTGCAAAGCGTCTGAATGATACGATATTGTGGAGCTGTCAGTGTCATAATACATTCGACCGGGAGTTTGATTACGGCAAGAGAGGATGGATGTCGGAGAGATTCTGTCATAGTCAGGGACTGCTTACGGAGCATTATCCTGACGGAAGCGTAGCTTCAACATGGTTTGCACTTATGCCCTGGGCCTGCGGATCCATACTTGAAGGGCTTAACAGTATGTTATAATTAAGTGAATACGAAAAACCACGAGGTACATCCCCGTGGTTTTTCAGATTTCGGGAAGGATACCTTTGGATGCAAGAAAACTTTGGATATTCTGATAGCGTTTTGTTACGGCATCACGGGCGAGGCCGGGGATCCAGCTTCCGTTATGATGATGCAGGGTGTAGGTCAACGGCGTTTTATATATGATGCCGGTATCGAAGCTTTTTGCAGTCAGTACCTCGAAAGGATAAACGGTGATATCCTCTACAAACTGGAAACCTCCGTTTTTCTTAAGGCCATATTTTTCTATGATCTGTGTATAGCGCACCGGACAGGTGGAATTGTCCCAGCTTCCGTCATTCTTCAGATAAGGTCTGTTCTCATAGCTTTCGCAGATCTTTTGCAGGATCGGATGTTCCGGCCCGGCGCCCATGCCGGAGCCGCATTCGATTCGGTCTAGCGATTCAAAGCTCATATAGGCATCGTTGTATAAAAGGTCGTCGATGGGACGCAGCATCTCCACATCCAGATCCATATAAACACCGCCGAATCGGCGCAGCAGATCTGCTCTGGCATAATCAGAAGCGAAAGCCCAGTTTCTGTATTCGACAGCCTGTTCAAAGAAAAGGCAGTGGTCTGCTTTATAATTCTTCAGATCCCAGATCTTTATCTCCATATCCGGAGCATATTTTTTCCAGGAATCAAGGCATTTCTGATACAAGGGCGGTAACGGATCTGTCGAAAACCAGATCGCATGGATGATCCCCGGGATGATCTGCCGGTCATGCTTTCTATAGTCTTTCGGCGGCTTGTCTGCCGATAAGAGTAACATATCCCCGTAAAGAAATTCTGGGTATATCGAAGGGACGGCTTCAAAAGCGGACAGAACGGGATCTGCGCGCAGCTGCGATAGTACCTCTTCATATCCGCTGACGGCGATCAGGATCACGGTTTTTCTTCGGTCTTTTAAGGCCAGTTCCTTCTTTCCTATTCGTGGGTAAGAGCGGCCGCTGATCTCGACAGGCGTACTCTTTGCATTATCCACAAAGCCCTTGAGATTAGTGATCAGTCCGCTTTTCATCAAAAAAGGACAGGTGCTGTTACGAAAATGTTTCCCGCTGCCCCAGCATATGATATCCTTTGTTTTTAATTGTTCAAAATAGTCAGTGATTGTCATATACACAGTTTCAATCTTCTGTCACTCCGTTACGGAACCAAACATCTGAGATGTCGCCGCTTAGAGCATCATAATAAATAAATATAAGTATATCCTTTCTGTTATCCCGGTACAACAGGTAACTTCTATATATCTCATACTATATATTTTGGGCCGTGAGCGCTGTAAGCGCGCGGTCCGGCTGTGAATGGAAAGCTATACGTTCTGTTTATTATGAGCATACGGATCAGGAGTTGAGAAAATCCGGTAACAAGGGTATAATCCGGTGTGACGGATATTATAGTAAGCGCGATAGATCCGTAATATCGCAAAAGATCTTGTAAGATCGGGGAATACATGAAAGTCGAGATCAGAAAGGTAAAAACAGAAGAGGACGAAGGCGCAGTGATAAGCGCTGTTGAAGTGACCGACACCATACGCAGAGCAGCCGATCTTCTCCGGGACAGTGGAAACAGTATCCCGGTGCTTTCGGGCAGCGATACGCTTATGGTACGTTACGATCAGATCTATTACATCGAATCGGTCGATAAAAGGACTTATGTGTATTCCAAAGACAGCTGTTATGAGACGAAGTACAGGCTATACGAACTGGAAGAGATCATGGGGTTTCCTTTTCTGCGGTGTTCGAAGGCTATGATCGTTAATATCCGAAAGATCCGGTCCGTGCGGGCAGAGCTGAATGCAAGGATGAGCGTGGAGCTTTTAAACGGAGAGCGGATCATCATTTCCCGCGGCTACGTAAAAGATCTGAAGAAGAAACTCGGAGTGTGAAACTATGAGTAAAGCTAAGCTGATATATAACCAGACATTAATGATATCTACCGGGATCCTGCTGGGGTTGGGGATCCGGACGGTGGTTTTGTATTTTACGAATGGCCAGGAGATGATCCAATGGGAGTGGTTTATCCCCATATCGATCATCATCACGGGCTTTTTGTGTTCACTGCCATCCCTGATACTCTATTGGGCAGATGAGAATACAAAAGTCAGTATACATCTGGCGGAAGTGCTTCACTGCATTTCGGTCCTTCTGGTCGTAAGCTTATGCGGATATCTGTTTAAATGGTATGCGAATCTTAGGGAATATCTGTTCATCCTGCTGTTGTATGTGCTGATCTATGGAGCTGTATGGGTATATACGATATGGATGTTCAGAGCCGATGAAAAGAAGATCAATCAGGCGATCGACGAGATAAGGGACGAGGAATAAAGATAAAACGTTCCGCTATTGATCGAAAATAATGCAACTTGGTCACGTGTTTATGCATGTTGGTCGGGTTGCTCTTTTTTTGTGCAGATGCCTGTGGTATACATTTTTTCAAGGAGGAAAAATCAAATGGCAAATGCGATAACGGTAAAAGATCTGGTAAAGAAATACGACAGTTTCACGGCAGTGGACGGTATTTCATTTGAAGTAAAGGAAGGCGAACTCTTTGCTTTTCTTGGAGAGAATGGAGCGGGTAAGTCAACGACCATCAATATACTGTGTACCATCCTGGGAAAAACATCCGGAGACGTAAGGGTATTCGGACATAAGCTGGGAGAAGATGATGATGAGATCCGAAAGCGGATAGGGATCGTATTCCAGAATTCGGTGCTCGACAAGAAGCTGACCGTAGCAGAAAATCTGATGACCAGAGGCGCTTATTACGGTCTTAACAAAAAAGAGATCAAAGCCCGCCTAGAACCGTATATGGACAGCTTTGAGATCGCGGATATCTGGAACCGGAGATACGAGAGGCTATCAGGCGGTCAGAGAAGAAGAGTGGATATCGTAAGGGCACTGATCAATGAACCGGGGATATTGTTTCTTGACGAGCCGACCACCGGTTTGGATCCGAGATCACGCAAGATGGTATGGGATCATATTCGGACACTGAAAAAAGAAAAACAGCTTACTATATTCTTAACGACCCACTATATGGAAGAGACCGTGGATGCAGATAATGTAAAGATATTGGAGAGAGGACATATCATAGCATCGGGTTCGCCTTCGGAGCTCAAGAGCCGGTACGCATCGTCAAAGCTGATCTGGTATACGAAAAAGACAGCAGAGAATGAAGAAGCGCTGAAGGGGCAGGAATGGACTTACGAAGCAGATCATTACAATATAAGATTTACAGGATCTGTTACAGATACACTGTACAAGAACCGGGCAAAGATCGTGGATTATGAAGTGATCAAAGGAACTATGGATGATGTGTTTTTAAATCTTACGGGAAGGGAGATGGAAGCATGAGAATGTACGCAGGACTGACCAGAAGGAATATACTGGTATACTTTAAGGATAAACAATCGGTTATCTTTTCACTTTTGACATCGATGATCGTATTTGCTCTGTATCTTTTGTTTTTGAAAGGTACGTTTGTGAATGCTATCAACGATGTGATCGGCGCTATTCCTTTGCTGAAGGACAGGATAGAACCCAAGGATCTGGATATGATGACAAGCATGATCCTGCTGACGGGCATCCTGGGTTCGGCTATGATAACGGTTCCGTTTAACTGTTTATCAACTGTTGTCGGAGATAAGGAAAACAACGTAGATCAGGATATCCTCGCGACCCCTATCCGCAGATGGCAGATCGTACTGGCCTATTTCAGTGCCGCAGCCATAAGCGCGATCCTTATGACCGGGATCATCCTGACGGCAGGTCTTTTGATCCTTTCCTTTACGGGGAATGTCCATATGTCGGCAGCTGCGATCGCAAAGGCATACCTTGTCACGGCATTCGGATGTATTTCATCAACAGCGCTGTTTATGATCATCGTGCAGTTTTTCAGATCGGCATCTGCATGCGGCGCATTCTTCGGGATCCTGTCAGCTGTATCGGGTTTTGTGATCGGGGCGTATATACCGGTTTCAACATTCTCTGACAAAGTTCAGACGGTATGCAATCTCTTCCCGGGAAGTCATGTGACGATACTGCTCAGAAACGCGCTGATGGGAGGGATCCTTGATCATATCGATGAGAATATTGGCGGGCTGGACAACGGCGCTTTTGTGAGTGCCATCAAAGATAGCTTTACGTTTAAAGCCAGAATGTTTGGAACTGCGATGGACAGCAGCCGGATGGTCATCTATACGGCAGCATTGATCGCAGTCAGCATAGGGGTTATGATCGTGCTGTATTCGAAGAGGTATAAGAAATAAAGCCGGATAGATTTTTTTGAAAAAAGTGCTTGACCCTTCCCCTGGGGCACCCTTTATCGTTAGGATAAAGAAAGGAGGAAGGGCAGCATTATGAAAGAAAAATACGGTTTTTTCAGCAATCTCAGATATGTCATCCGCGGCATGAACAGCGGTAAGGAAGGCCTTTTAGGCATTCAGTTATTGGGTACGGCAGCGGAGACGATATCACTTTTTATCATTCCGATGATGGTCAAGCTCATCATCGATTCACTTACGTCGGGTGAAGAAATAAAGAAGACCCTGATCCTGATCGGGATCAATTCATCAGTCATGCTTATCGTTTATCTGATAGCAGGCTATGTCGAAAACAATACCCCATATAAAATGAAACATGCTCTTATACGCTTTAAGCGTGAGCTGACGGAAACCATGGTATCCATGGAGTATTCCAATATGGAAAATCCCAAAGTTTTAGATGAGCACGAGAGGATCCGTAATGTCATGAATGTAAAGACACAGGGCATCGAGGGCATGATGGACTCTACGGTAAAGTGCGGGAAACTTATTGCGCAGATGATCATGGCGGGGATCCTTGTTTCTGCATTGCATCCTCTTCTGATCGTGATCCTTTTGGGGCTTTTGGTATTATCCTTTATTGTTATAGATAAAACAAAGCTTAAGGATAAGAAGCTGGTCTGGGATGCGCTGGGACCTTATTGGAGAAAACATTTTAATATGGGATATCTCACCAATCATTTTACCTCTGCAAAAGAGATAAGAGTATATAACATGAAGGACTGGATCTACAATAAATATCTGGGCATCAATTCGGACATACTGGCGAAGTATAAGCTTTCAAGAAATATATGGTTTATGTCATATGCGCTATGCATGCCGATCGCCCTGCTGGAAGAGCTGAGTCTCTACGCTTTCCTGATATGGCAGCTTTCGCGGGGGAACCTTACTGTAGCTGAGTTTACGCTTTATGTATCGGCGGTGCATATTTTTATAAAGGCGTTAAGCGACTTTATCCATGAGTATACCGAGATCAAAAAGCAGTCGCTTGAAGTTAAGGATTTCAGGGCTTTTATAGATAAGTACAGGGTAAAGGATACAGCAAAAGAAGAACTTTCAAAGATGGAAGAACATCCGTCGTTTGAGTTTAAGGATGTCAGTTTCTGCTACGAAGGACAAAAGAAGAACGCCCTTGAACATGTATCCATATCGATCCCGTACGGAGAGAGGCTGGCTGTCGTAGGATTAAACGGCGCCGGAAAGACTACTTTTATCAAGATGCTCACAGGTTTTTATAAACCGGCAGAAGGAAAGATCTGTTTAAACGGCAGGGACTGCGCCGGTATGAAAAGAGATGAGCAGTACCGGTATTTTTCTGCGGTCTTTCAGAATGTGGAGGAATATCCCTTTACTATAGCCGAAAACGTATCAATGAAAAGAACGGAAGATACGGATGAGAATAAAGTAACGGATTGTCTTAAGCGCTGTGGTCTCCTGGAAAAGATAAGCAAACTGAAATACGCCGGTAAGACGCAGGTGATGAAGGTGATAGATAAGGAGGGGATCGATCTTTCCGGTGGCGAAAAGCAGAAGCTTTCGCTTGCAAGGGCATTGTATAAAGATGCGCCGGTGATCATCCTGGATGAACCTACTTCGGCGCTTGATCCCTTGGCAGAAGAGAAATTATATACGAGCTTTAACGATCTGATAGGTGAACGTACAGGG
>CADAHD010000112.1 GCA_902787595.1 uncultured Lachnospiraceae bacterium | reverse complement strand
CAGCGTATCCGCCGGAGACACGGTAGCTATGGGCGCAAAGATAGGGACCTTAGGTAACAGCGGCGCCTCCACCGGCCCCCATCTGGGTATCGTAGTAACCGCCGCAGACGGCACCGTGCTGAACATCATATCCGCACCGGCAGACAGCGGCAGCTTTTATAAAGAGGAGAGCATCGAAGACTGATAAAAGAACAGTCCTACGGGTCTGTAATAACAAAGAGGCCGGGCTTATCGCCCAGCCTCTTTTTCCGTATTCAGCCGCTGCCATGATCACAGCATCACTTCCATCTCTGTCTTCAGCGGCACAAAACCAAGGCTTTCATAAAAGCTCCTTGCTACGGGATTACAGCTCCACACATTAAGTGTGATATGATAATAAGCATTGTCCGCCGCGTATTTCTTTACAGCCTCATACAAAGCGCTTCCCACATGTTTTCCGCGCGCTGCTTCATCCACGCAGATGTCATCGATATAAAGTGTTTTTATATCAGTCAGAACATTATTGCCGATCTCCTGCTTGTGAATACAGAATGCATGTCCAAGCACGATATCGTTCTCATCAACACAAACAAATACCGGATCGTTTTCATGCCTCAGTATCTCCTTTAACTGCTCTGCTGTATATTTGGTAACAGGTCCTTTAAAAATATCGGGTCTGCCATTATGATGGACCATATCAACCTGAACCAGCAGCTTTAATATCTGCGGTATATCCTTTTCCACGGCGCGTCTTACAGTATACATAGTTTTATCCTCCACATAGATAAAGACAGGGGTCTGACCCCCTGTCTTTATAATTATAATACAGTATGCGAATTCTTACGAGGCTTTTTTCTTCTTCTCTCTTCTGCTTAAGACCACACTCTGCAGCAGTATGAAGAAACAAAGCATGCCGCCTGTGGTGATACTCTGCCACCAGGGATCGTTTAGTCCGCTGGCAACAACTATCTTCTTTATGGTTGTAAGTGTCATGGTTCCGAAGAATGTTCCCGCCACATTACCTACACCACCGGTAAGAAGCGTACCACCTATTATAGATGATGCTATCGCATTCATTTCCATGCCGGCAGCATTTGTTGCATTACCTGCGCCGGTATGCATCATAAACACAAAGCCGGAAATACCGCTTAATAATCCGCAGATAACATAGCTTAAGAAACGGGTTCTCTTTACATTTATTCCCAGCATCAATGCACTCGTCTGATTTCCGCCTATAGCATAGAATTCACGTCCCGATTTAAAGAACTGCAGCAAGAGGAACACTATTATCACACAAGCTAATGCTATTACAACACCCAGTTCCAGTCTTCCCGGTATCCTCGTACCGTTCTTTGCGGTATATCCCAGCCAATCGATCTCTATCTTTGTTTCACGCAGCGCATTAAACGCCTCATGATCGACTTTCTGCGGATTAACGGAAAGTATAGTCGTAAAACCTCTCGCGAAGAACATACCCGCAAGCGTGACTATAAAGGGCTGTATCTCCAGATAACTGATAAGCGCTCCCTGTATTATACCGAAGGCAAGTCCTATTCCCAGCGCCATAAGGATCGCTCCAAAAATGTTTCCACCGTTGTTAAGGTAGAGCACGCAGCTCATAACCACCAGTGAAGTAACTGCGCCAACGCTGATATCAATGCCGCCTCCGATCATTACTATGGTAAGACCACAGGATACTATTATCAGACTGGCATTATCATTCAACAGATCGAACACCTGCTGAACATGCAGGAAACCTCCCTGCAAAAGCAGCATTGCCAGACCATACATCGCTATGAATATGCATATGGTTATGGTCATAAGCAGCTGGGTATCAGTCAATGGTTCTCTGAATCCGTTGTTCTTTTTCATGCTTTCCCTCCTTCCTTAACCGCGCGTTCCTTATTGAGCCGAAGTTGGGTCATGAATCTGTTAAACTTCTGTTTAACCACAGGTGAACCTATAACTACCAGTATTACAATGACGATAGCCTTATAAGCCTTAACATCCGTTGAAGGTACCTTCATCGCATAAAGCGTAATGGTCAGCATCTGAATGATATATGCTCCCAGGATACTTCCGCTTATCTTGAATCTGCCGCCGCCCAGATTATTTCCGCCTATAGCCACCGCCAGGATGGCATCCATTTCCACATCCAGAAGCAGTGTCTCATGATTGATAAGTCCCAGTCTGCTCACTCCTATGCATCCCGCAACCGCAACGCAGATCCCCAGGAAGATAAAGGAAAGAAGCTTTATAAATGTTGTGTTAATACCGTTAAGTCTTGCTGCGCTGCCGTTGATACCTACCGACTGTGTCAGCAGTTCAAGCGAAGTGAATCTGAAAAGCAGCTTAAACAGTATGATCATAACTATGACTATTATTACCGGCGTCGGTATCGGAATACCCGGTATAAAACCTCCTATCGCTGTTATGATGGGGCTGCTGACTGTCGGCGTAGCGCCGCCATTGATCCAGTATGCGATCGAACGTCCGCAGGTATAAAGTATCAATGTCGCTATCATCGGCTGTATCTTAAATACCGCAACCAATGTACCGTTGAATGTCCCAAACAGCATTGCAACAATGCATGCCATGATAAACGCTGCTATCACAGTACCCATACCTATCTGATCCCCGGCTTTAAGAACCTTTACAAAAGTACTGCCTGCAATAGCCGCTGCTGCGCCTACGCTGATATCCTGTCCGCCGCAGGCTGCAGTGACCAGCGTCATACCTATTGCCAGAACAGCCAGTTCGCTGGCACTGTTGATTATGCTTATCAGATTGCCTTCAAGTACGGTATTTCCGTAATTATTTGTAGAAATACCTATACTGAAAAAGGACGGATCCCTGAACAGATTAAATATCACAAGTATCGCTATGGCGATGACGGGGATAGTCAGCTGTCCAAGACCACCTTTAAAGACACTCTTGATATTAAATGCCTTAGTGTTATCCTTCATTTTTTGCCTCCCCTCCCGCTATAGTTTTCATTACCTGAGCCTGATTCAGCTCGCTTCCCTTAAGCTCACCTACGATATGCCTGTCTTTCATGACTATAAGGCGGCTGCAGGTACGCAGCATTTCTTCTATTTCAGATGAGATAAAGGTAACGCTCACGCCCTCTTCTGCAAGCTTTAGCACCAGCTTCTGTATCTCAAGTTTGGTACCCACATCTATTCCTCGTGTAGGTTCATCAAGTATCAGATAATCCGGATGTGTCAGCAGCCATCTTGCAAGTATTACCTTCTGCTGATTTCCACCGCTCAGCGAACCTACAGGAGTTTCACGGCTTGCGGTTTTAATGCTCAGAGCTTTGATATACTCATCTGCAAAAGCCTCTGATTCACTGCGGCTTATAGGTTTGAAAAATCCATTCATCACCTGCAGCGCAAGTATGATATTTTCCCTTACACTCAGATCTGCTATGATACCGTCGCCTTTTCTGTCTTCCGAAAGATAGCCGATACCGTTTTTCATAGCATTAATGGGCCGGTCAATATGCACATCTTTTCCTTTTATCTTTACTCTGCCTCCGTTCACCTTATCGGCGCCGAAGATAGCCCTTACGCTCTCACTTCTTCCGGATCCCAAAAGTCCCGTAAATCCGTTAACTTCACCCTTTCGTATCGTAAAATCAAAGGGAAGCGCATTACTGCTCGAAAGCCCTTTGGCTTCATAGAATACTTCTCCTTTTACAATATCCGTATCTTCTTTCTCTGCAAGATTATTCAGCTCATCCAGTTCCTTGCCTATCATCTTTGCAACCAGCTGTACCTGCGGAAGATCCTCTGTCTGATCCAGGAAATGCGTAACAAAAATGATACCAACATCACGTTTCTTCAGATCGCGCATCAGGCTGAAGAGCATGTTGACTTCCTTATCATCCAGCGATGATGTAGGCTCATCCAGTATAAGAACTTTACACTGCATATCAACCGCTCTGGCGATAGCCACCATCTGCTGAACCGCCAGCGAACAGTTGCCCAGCTGCTGTCTGGGTCTGGCAGGTATCTGCAGATTGTTTAATATCTCCTCTGTACGTTTCTCATATTCTTTTCTTTTAACTACCATACCGCTGTCGCGGCCAATGAATATATTTTCAGCAACAGTCAGATTCGGACATAGTGTTATCTCCTGATAAACCGTACTGATGCCGTTATTCTGCGCATCCTGCGGAGAATGAATATGTACTTCTTTCCCCTCTACTTCTATCTTGCCATCATCCATGGTATAAACACCGGTCAGAAGTTTGATCAGTGTAGATTTACCGGCACCGTTCTCACCCATGAGCGCATGGATCTCGCCTTTTCTAAGCGTGAAATCCACATTGTGCAGAGCCCGCACTCCGGGGAACTGTTTCTCTATCCCTCTTAACTTCAGCAGGCAGTCTTCCGGCATGGCACTTCCCTCCTTGCAAATTTATAGTACTTAAAAGCCTGTCATTTCATAAAAAGCGCAGCCGGCTGTGGTTATCTATGACAGTCCGGCTGCGCCAATCTTACAATTTCAATTCATTATTCGCCCAAACCGTAGGTGTCGATATCTTCCTGGGTAAGGGTCTTTGCATCAAAGCCCTTCTCTTCGTTGATGATCTTCTTTGATGAAGGCGCATTTCCGCTCTTGATCAGGTCGCTGATGATCTGTGCCTGGAAAGGACTGCACTGTCCGTCATAGTTCCAAGATTTTGCAAGGAGTTCTCTGAGTGCCCACTTGTTGCAGTCAAAGCCCATTACTATAACCTTGCCATCTACACCGTGGGTGATTCCGTGCTCGTCAAGTGCTGCAACAGCGCCCTTAGCCATACCATCATTCTCTGCATAGATTACGTTGAAATCTTCACCGCTGTTGATAGCAGTCTCAACGATCTTCTTAGCTTCTGCTTCATCCCATGTAGCGGTCTGCTGTACAACCTTATTCATTGTTCCGGCTGCAAACTGTGCATCAAGAGCTCCGGTACGTCCGATCTGAGCATCACTGCCCATTGCACCCTGGATATGTATTACATTGTAGGTGTCGAGTTTCTGATCAAGGAGCCAGTTAACTGCGGTCTCGCCTTCCTTAGCCATATCAGAAACAACTGCCGCTTCATAAAGGCTTTCATCTACATCGATCATACGGTCAAAGAGATAAACCTTGATGCCGGCTTCCTGAGCCTTCTTTAAAACTTCGTCCCAGCCTGTGGTCTCTGCTGCAGAGATCAGAAGGTAATCAACGCCATCCGTGATGAAGCCCTGAGCTGCCTGAAGCTGCTCATCATTTTTGATGCTGTAGAATGTTTTGAGATCGTAGCCGTTACCCTTTGAGAAAACAGCTTCCATGTCCTTTACGTTTGCCTCACGATAACCTGACTCTGAAGGGGGGTTGTTAACAACGCCGACCTTGATGACGTCACCACCGTTTGATGCAGCGGGTGCATCGCCTCCGGTGCTGGATGCGCCTGTGTCGCCTCCGGTGCAGGCAGTCATTCCGAATACCAGAACAACAGCCAGGAGAAGAGATGTGAGCCTTTTAATCTTTTTCATTGGAATCCTCCTTTTTTGTTTGAGCAAGATTTTTCTTGCATTATTTACAGTTTTTAATATAACGCAAAGGAGTTTTCCGGTAAATTCAACAACATTTTGACATTGTTGAATTTCATTCTGTACATATCGGGAAAGAGTTAGATTTGATTTTATTCCGGTTTGTTTTGATACTGTGCCCGGTATTCTGAAGGCGTAATGCCCACATTTTTCTTGAATATATAACTGAAATAATGTGAATCATTATATCCGCTTTCCATGGCAACCTGAGAACCTTTCATATCCGTCTCTCTCAAAAGCTCTTTGGCTTTATTAAGACGCAGATATATAAGATACTCGGTAAAGGTCTGTCCGTTCTGCTGCGAGAAAACAGTAGAAAAACGGCTGTTGCTCATATTGACGGCCCTTGCCACATCCTGAAGCATAAGATTGGGATCGGTAAAATGACTTGCCATATAAACCTTTGCTTCATTTATAACAGAAGAACTTTTTCCCGTGGATTCACCCATCTCCCTTACGCCCAGTATAAGGGCGTTTTCTTCTGTTCTGTCCGCCAGCAGATGCCTTATATGCCTGGCAGATTTAAAGCTTTTAAAAATATCACCGGGACGTTCGACTATCTCTCCTATCCCCACGCGTATAGTCTTGCATCCCGCCATCTCCAGCCTGTGAGCCAGCGATGCCGCAAAAGCGTAAGCCCGTTCTTCTGCGTCTGCTGCCGTATCTCCCAGCACCAAAAGCCTGGTCCCCGTACGGCTTCCCGATGAATAAACACTGCCGGTACTGCTTTCCGCCAGTGCTGCCGCCTCCGCCTGTCCCTCAGACACAGGGTCAAACGCCGCATCCACTACCGAATAGAACGGCGCATTCACTGCGCTTCCCATAGAGCGCAGCTGCCTGAGCGCATTATCAGCATCTTCTTCCATAGATTCTTCCGAAAAGAGACTGCCTATAAGCTTTTCCTTTAGAAACGCGCCCCCGTTTTCCATCCTGGCCCGCAGGCTTTCCGCATGAGCCCGGCTTTTGCGCTCGGCTTCGATCTGCGCACTCACCTTATCCAGCGACTGCCTCAGATCCCTGGCGTTGATAGGTTTAAGAAGATACTCTCTTACCCCCAGCTTCATACACTGTCTGGCGTATTCAAATTCATCATAGCCGCTTAAGATTATTATTCCTATCCAGGGCATCTGTTCTTTAAGAACCGTGCACAGGCTGAGCCCGTCCATAAACGGCATCCTGATATCCGTGATCACGATATCGGGATTTGTATCACGTATCATAGGCAAAGCCATCTCCCCATCCGGAGCCTCGCCTATCAGCGTATAATCAGTCTCAGCCCAGGGAAATGATTCGCGTATGCCTTCTCGTATAACTATTTCATCATCAACCAGAAATACTTTCATTCTCGGAAATCTCCTCTTTAGTGCGGCAGGGTACACGGAAAGATACTTCGGTGCCTCCCGGTCCGCTTTCAATCATCAGGCCTTCTGCCTGATTGTAATACAGGCGTATCCTTAAATTCACATTAACCAGTCCGAATCCGCCGCTTCCTTCGCTGACGCTGGGCTGGCCTTTTTTCATGCGCTCTTTTAACACATTCATCTGTTCCTCAGTCATGCCCAGTCCGGTATCCTTAACAGAAAATACCAGCATATCGTCTTCGAGCCTTCCGCTCACCTTTATGATCCCGCCGCCGCGCTTTATCTTTATTCCATGATACAGCGCATTCTCAACAAGAGGCTGTATCAGCAGTTTAAGGATATAAAACTGCCCCAGCTCATCAGGTATATCTATTTCATACTGCATGATATCGCGATAGCGCGTCTGCTGTATCGTAAGATAACCTTCGATATGCTTCTTTTCCTGACTTACGGGTATCCAGTCCGCGCCGGACGACAGACTTATCCGGAAGAAATCACTCAATGCGCTGGTAAGCTGTATGACCTCATCTTTTTCTCCTGCCTCTGCCTTCCATATTATCGCATCAAGCGTATTATACAGAAAATGCGGATTTATCTGCGCCTGCAGATTTCTAAGCTCCGCTTTTCGCAGATTGCGTCCGTCCTTCTGGCTCTTCTTCATCATTTCTTCCAGGCGGTCTGCCATGACATTCACCTGCCTGGTAAGATTTCTAAGCTCCGTTACTTCCGTTTCCGTGATCCTGGCATCCAGGGTTCCTTCCGCCAGCTTTTCTGCTACAGCCTCTAATCGCTCAATGGGCTGGCGCACAAAATCACCGGTCTTCTTCATCGCTCTTTTACGCAATATACCGGCAAGTACCACCACTACGCCTTCACCCACAGCCGTGATGATTATGATAATGCGCAGTGTCACGCTCATCTGCGCCGTCGTATCGATCTCGGCTGCTATATACTCGTTGAGCATGCTCGCAACCAGATCCGCAACACTTCGCACTTCCTCTATAACAGTCTCATTCTCTATAACAGGAACCTGGGCATCTATATTATCACGGATCTGTATCACATAACCTTCCAGCGTCTGCATCGTGCGCTCCGCCACCATCAGAGACAGCCTGTTTTCTTCGCTCGTTTTTTCACTTACGTCTGAAATAGTCTCATAAACTCTGCGGATCGTTGGATATACCCGGCTTCCTACAAAGGTATCACGCCCGCTCACCACATTCCACGCCATCTCCGGGATCTCATCAGCCACTACGCTCTTTAAGCTGGAGATAGTCTCGATGCGGACGATACTGCTGTGGTACCTCTCCATATATACGAGCATGGTAACAAAGCTTATGATGATCGGGATGATCAGCAGTATCACCAGCCTTCTGGTTACCGAATCAAACTTTCCTATTATGCTTTTTTCTTTTCTTCTTTCAGCCATTCTTTATGCCGTATCCTCAATACCCCCGGGGCAAAAGCGCGTTAAGATTCATCTCATCGCTGAAAAAACGCTCCTCGGGATGGATCACTCTGTCTACCTGCTCACCGTTCATAAGCTTAAGCGCAGTTTCCATAAGCGTTTTTCCCAGCATAGGCGTGCACTCCACAACACAGTTTATCCTGCCTGCTTTAAGCGCGTCGATAGCCTCCTGTCCTCCGTCTATTGAAACGATGATCATATCCGTTCCCGGCTGATATCCTGCCTTCTCTATCTCCGGCAGAGCCCCTAATGTCATTTCATCATTATGGCTGTATATTGCATCTATATCCGCCCCATATCTGTCAAGGAGCTCTCTCATGCATTCGGCTCCCCTGCTTTTTAAGAAATCACCGTTTATGCTCTCTATCACTTCCATGCGATCGTCATCCTGTATCGTGTCCATAAAGCCCAGCTGACGCTGACGCATGGGCGTTGAATCCTCGGTTCCCGTGATCTCAACTATGTTCACATGCTCCAGCTCAAGCGCATCTGCTTTACGTATCAGGTATTCCGCCGCCATTACGCCTTCCTGATAAAAATCAGCGCCTATAAGGCAGGCTGTCAGCCCTTCATTTTCAGTGTTGATATCCCTGTCCACCAGTATTACCGGTATGCCTGCATTCCTGGCCTCCTGCAAAACATTATCCCAGCCTTCTTCAACTATGGGCGAAAATGCAATGACATCTACCTGATAAGCTATAAACCGTCTAATGGCTGCTATCTGGTTCTCCTGCTTCTGATTGGCGTTTTCCAGCATAAGACTGATATCATAATCCACAGCCTTCTCTTCTATGTCACGCGTATTCCCTATCCGCCACGCGCTCTCCGATCCCAGCTGGCTGAATCCTAATAAGAGTTTGGGATCCGCCTGCTGTTCCTTATTCTCTCCGCAGCCCGCCGGAACCAGAAGGATCAGCATACATACAGACAAAATACGGATGATCTTTTTTCTGATACTGCTCATTACTGCAATCTCTTTTCTATCTCTTCTATTACAGTACGCAAGGCTTTTATCCTGGCGTAATGCTTATCATTTGATTCAAGTATGAACCAGGGTGCAAACTCCGTACTCGTTTTTTGTATCATCTCATCTACAGCTGTTTCGTACAGATCCCACTTCTCACGGTTACGCCAGTCTTCATCGGTTATCTTCCACTGTTTTTCCGGCGTATTCTGCCTGTCGTTAAAACGCTCAAGCTGGGTATCCTTATCTATCTGCACCCAGAATTTGATGATGACGGCGCCCCAGTCATACAGTTCTTTTTCAAACTCGTTCATCTCATTATAAGCGCGCTGCCAGTCATTCTCACTGCAAAAGCCTTCCAGCCTCTCCACCATGACCCTGCCGTACCAGGTCCGGTCAAAGATAGCTATATGTCCGTCTTTGGGCAGCCTGTTCCAGAACCTCCATAAAAAGTGTCTGTTCTTCTCACGGGGTTCAGGCGAAGCTATGGGATGCACTTCAAAACCGCGCGGATCCAGTGCTGCCGTAAGCCGTTTGATATTGCCGCCTTTGCCTGCGGCATCCCAGCCTTCATAGGCTATTATCACCGGTATCTTTTTCTGATAGATACGGTTATGCAGATCTGCAAGCTTTTTCTGTAATTTATCCAGTTCCTCTTCATATTCCTCATCGGGAATACTTACGGAAAGGTCAACCTCTGACAGCCTGGGCATGCGCTTAAGCGGAAATGTATTCTGTAATATCGTAGCAGCCCTTCCCGTATTCTGAAGCGCCGTGTCTATGCTCTTTACCAGAAGCTCAGTTACCTGCAGTTCCGCCCATTTGCGGCTCTTTGAATCTATAAAATACCAGGGAGCGATAAATTGGTTTGTAGCTTCAAGGTACTCGTCAAAAACATCCAGACATTTATCGTAATGCTTGTTCTGCCAGCGGTCCCACTTTTCCACGCGCCATGCGGTGCTCTTATCGCTTTCCAGTTCTTCCAGACGCTTCTTCTGTTCGGACTTTGAGATATGGAAGAAAAATTTGACTACCAGATAACCGTTGTCCGATAAAGTTCTCTCAAAACGCTTTATGCTGGTAAGCTGTCTCTTGTAGGTATCCTCATCAATATCGCCGTTGAGCCTGTGTTTCGTAACTTCATCCATCCAGCTTCCGTCAAAGAAAGAGAACTTTCCCGCTTCCGGGATGCGCACAAAATATCTGTACAAAAAAGGTCTGCGCAGCTCATCTTCGGAGGGCGCTGCCAGTGTCTCCGTCTTGTAAAACCGCGGATCCAGATTCTTTATCACTTTGCCGAGCACCCCGCCTTTTCCGGCGCCGCCCCAGCCATCCATGATGACCAGCACGGGAAGCTTCTTTTCCTTGATAGCCATCTGTCTGCCGGCCAGTTCAAGCCTGGCTTTTTTCAGTCTCTCGCTTAATTCTTCATCATCCGGTTTTTCTGCTTTTTCCCATTCTTTTAACATACGCGTAACCCCTTTCTTTTTTATTTTACAGCATCCTCCAACACCTCAAAGTACTCCGCAAAAGTCTTTCTGCAGCAATCGGGATCCTTTATGACAATGTCTTGGATCCTAAGT
>CADAHD010000111.1 GCA_902787595.1 uncultured Lachnospiraceae bacterium | reverse complement strand
CTGCTTATCCTGTAATCATAAGTATCCATATTGTATATCTTTGCGTTCAGAGTACCCAGCAAAAAGGGAGAATGCGTAGCTATGATAAACTGACATCCCAAAAGCCGCGACATCTTGTTGATCTCCTCAGCCATTTTAACCTGATTGGCAGGCGATAAAGAAACCTCGGGTTCATCGAGCAGATACAGCGCATCGGGAAAGATCATATCATCAAAAAAACGTAAAGCCGTTTCCCCGTTTGAATATTTTTCCTGCGAAAACTCAATGTACTTCTGCTGCTTCCGCCCTTTTTTTGATGCAAGGAACGCTTCCGCATCTTCACGCGTCATCCCGTTTTTTACATGATCATAAAGCATGCCGTCAGACAATACTCTCTGCTGCTGTATCTTCTTGATCTCATAAAGAACATCTTCACTTTTGATATATCTGCTTTCGGCGGGGATCCTTTTGAATGTTCTGCCTGTTTTCTCGTCATACGCCAGATCGTATGAACACTCTTTTGTAAATCTGTCACAGTAATCAACCAGACCTAATACATTTGAGACGGGTTTTTCCTGACCTTTTATATCAAGACACTCTGCAATGATGTTCAGGACCGTGGACTTTCCCGAACCGTTGTCACCATATAGTATTGTGATATCCGAAAACACAAAAGGTTCTATATCCTTATCTCTGAATACATTGTAAGGATAAATATTCGGATCGCTTAAGCGCGCATCACTCAGTTTAAAACTCAAAAGATAGATCATAATTACCCTTTCGCAGTGCTTCTACTGCAGCGTTTACCGTATCCTCTATGGATGCGCCCTCTTCTTCGACGATCATATCCGCGTATCTTTCGTACAGCTCCGATCTGACAGCGTACATGTCTTCCAGACTTTCTCCCGGTCTCATCACCACGCCGCGCTCTTTTATGCTCTTCAGACGCTTTTTCAGTTCTTCCTGTCCTATCTTCAGGTAAATTACCACTGCTTCTTTTGAAAGCTGCTTCATAGCTGCGTCACTGTAAACAGCGCTTCCTCCCGTTGCTATAACGGTATCCGAAACTTTTATATCAAGAAGAGCCTGTTCCTCACATTTAAGAAAGCCATCGATCCCTTTATTTTCAATGATAACGCTGAGGGCAGCGCCCTCCCGTTTCTGAATAGCAATATCGCTGTCAATGAAATCCTTTCCCAGTATCTTGGCCAGTATCACGCCTACTGTACTCTTTCCGGATGTCGGCATGCCTATCAATATAATATTTCCACTATCTGTCCCGGGTGTTTTCAAGTTTTCTCCTTCTCCCCTCGCTTTCCGTGATTCTCCATATCCTTCCCTTTTTCCCCGAATTTCCCTTAAGCTTCCCTTTTTTCCCCGGATTTCCCTGAGCTTCCTTTTTTTCCCCCGGGCTTCCATTTTTTCCCCGGCTGTTACAACACCCTCATAGGCTGCCAACGGAGGCAATCACCGGACACAAGAGAATAACGGATGCCATGTTTCTTGCCGCGGATACTGTCATGAAAGCGGGTCTCACCATGACAATGTCCGTATATCACCTGTTCCGCTCCGTATTCTTCTGCCATCTTTGTAAAAATACTTTTACTCTGTAATACATTCGTCGGAGGATAATGCAGAAACATGATGAACTTCCTGTATCCGTCTGAAACAGCGCTCTCAAATGACACTTTCAGGCGTTCCGCTTCTCTTCCCACGAGTTTTTCTGCATGTTCCGCTTCTTTTTCATCCCAGCCGCATACATGTCCGTACCTGTCCAGATAAAAAGGTCCTTCAAATGTATATCCCTTGGTTCCAACCAAAGCATAATCCCCGTATGCGTAATAATTGTTCTGCAAAAATTCCAGTTTACCTTCATAAAGTTCATTTAAACTCGCTGTTTTCTTGACATCCCAGAACATATCATGGTTTCCACGAAGCAATATCTTCCTTCCGGGAAGATCACAGATGTATTCCAGGTCTTTTTCCGCCTCAGCAAGACTTTTCCCCCAGCTGTGGTCTCCAACGAGTACCAGCGTATCCTCCGGTTTGATCAGCCTTTCACAGTTTCTGCGGAATATCTCCTCGTGGTTTTGCCAGACTTTACCTTCTATCTGATTTTTAGCTTTTAATTCAGACCTAAAATGCAAATGCAGATCTCCGATCGTATATAGACTCATTAAAATTTCACCATTCCCATATATTTCGCTATTCTACCCTTCCAATCCCCTGCATACATCGCAGCGGCAAAATCCGTAGCGCGTCTTGTCATCCACTATAAACCACAATCCTTTACCATCTTCTTAAATACTTCTGTTCTTATCCGAAATACTCCCCTATCTCTTTCATTCTGCCCATCTGATCAACAGAGAACGGACACCTGGTGTTACAATGCCCGCAGGCCACACAATCCGAAGCATTCTTGCCAAGCGACAGGTAATGCTCTCTTGCCATCTCATCCCCTATTCTGGTCAGATCATAGAACTTATTCACTGCAGCGATATCGATCCCGACCGGACATGGCTGGCAATGATTGCAGTATACACACTTCCCGCTGGCTTCCGGCGGAGCAAAGGATCCGATAATGCTGTAATCCAGCGCTTCTTCGGGCTGTTCATAATACTTCAGCAGAAATTCTATCTCTTCTACGCTCTGTGCCCCGGGCAGGACTGTCAGCACTCCCGGCTTATCCAGCGCATAGCGGATGCACTGGTACTGAGTAAGCGCCTTCCCAAAAGGAGATGTTTTCGCATTCAGGAGCTGTCCGCCGGAGAACGGCTTCATAACCGATATCCCTACGCCCAGCTTCTCACAGCGCCTGTACACATCGGTACGCTCATCAACACCGCCGTAGGCGTATTCCCCATGATTGTAATCATATGCAGGATTTACCGAAAACATCAGCATATCGATCAACTCCGTATCCAGGATCTCCTGTATCACTGCCGGTGTATGCGATGATGCCCCGATATGCTTTACCACGCCTTTTTTCTTCATATCCAAAAGGTAGTCCAGTATCCCGTTTGACTGATACTTCTTCCAGTCTTCAGACTCATCCTGGCAATGGATAAATCCGTAATTGATATAATCCGTCTTAAGGTCCTTCAGCTGTTTATCGACCGACCGCTTTACCTTTTCAGGATCCAATGTCCATCCATAAGCGCCATTGGAATAATCCGCGCCAAAGTGGATCTGATACATAACTTCATCACGCACATCCGACAAAGCCTCTCCAAAAGTAGAAAAAGCGGTTCCGTCAGCAGCTGCCAGATCAAAATAATTAACACCGCCTTCATAGGCTCTTCGAACGGTTCTGACAGCCTCTGAATGCTCTGCCTCTACCACATAAGCCGTACCCATTCCTATCTCACTGATCTTGTCACCGGTTCTTCTGTTTATTCTGTATCGCATCTTAATCACCTTCTCCATATCATACTCATCTTTAAAAGCAAAAATCTACTGTCAATACCCTTTTTTCCTGTCCACAATATACCTTAGATCATGCCCCTCAAAGTAATTATCAAGATCCTCTATAAACATTTCGACATTTTTATCCAGGGTATGATCAAGCGTCAGATTTCCGGCCACATGCGGCGTGATAAGCAGCCTTTCTGTCTTCCACAGCCTGCTTTCTTCAGGAAGCGGTTCTGTCTTAAATACATCCAGCGCCGCCCCGCCCAGATGTCCGTTATCCAGATTGTCCGCCAGGGCATTCTCATCTATTGCATTCCCGCGTCCCACGTTAACTATATAAGCCCCATCCGGAAGCGCTTCAATGCGCTTACGGTTTAATATATCCTCAGTTTCAGGCGTAGCCGGCAGGCTCATCACCAGAAGATCTGTTTGGGGCAGGATACCGTCCAGCGCATCAACCTTAAGGACTTTATCAAAAGAACTTTCCCTGCATTCCCCGCTCCTGCATACGCCTATGATCTGCGCTGGTTCAAATACCTTTGCTCTTTTGGCAAACTCTGTCCCTATATCGCCGGTTCCAAGCACCGTGATACGCGCCCCCTTTAATGACTTTTGATGAAAACGCTCTGTCCCCCATATTCCCGAAAGGATCTGAGAATGATAAACAGTCAGACAGCGCATCATCATAAGAGATACAGCTATGATATGCTCGGCTATGGACACCCCATAGGCCCCCGATGAATTTGTAAGTATGCAGTCTTCATTTGCAAAGCTGCCCGGCTTGCAGATAAAATCCACTCCGGCAGACGGTACGCACAGCCATTTAAGCTTTTTGCAGCTGCGCGCTATATTAACACCAAATCCGTACACTATATCCGGCTCCTCAAAGCCTGCCGGGATCTCCGCCTCCGATGCCGCAAATGCCAGCTCCGCATTGTGCTTAGCTGCGCTTGCTTTGATCCTGTCCTTATGCTCCTGCGTTATCGCGGGATTTAATACCAGTATTTTCATGTTCGTTTCTCCAATCCTTATGATCATGTTTGCAGTCACTTCTGCTGCGACTTTCTTGCGACTCATTTTTCCTTTGATACATAAAACTCTTCGCCGGTATCCAGACAGATTGCCGCCAGACGCCCTCCGTGCCTATAACAGCCGCAATCTATGGCAATGTGATTATTCTGTCTGTATATATATCCCGGTTTGGTATTCCCCGCAATTTGCTGTGTTGGTGTATGTCCGGTGACCACATACTTATCTGGAAAGTATTGTATGTCATATTCCGCCCTGTCCCAGATAAGCTCCTTAAGCGAATAATCCTCCATATCCTTTCCGGGATAGAAACCACCTAATCCGGCATGAACAAGAAGATAATCCTTTCCGGCGACAGTAAGCTCTTCATATATCAGAAAATCTCCTAGGAACTCTATGATCTCCTCCTGTTTATCCCTGCTAAGCGCGCAAAACTCATCCATGGTCCTTTGTCCGCCGTTATACTTTATCCATGTAACAATGTTCTCCATTTCTTCCTGATCCAGCTTTTTAATGGACTCCTCCGTGACCTCCTGCATCAAAAATTTAAGACTCTCAAGCGCCATCAGTTCGTGATTTCCTACAAGACATATCACATTTGGCATCTCCATGAGTTTTAAGACCGTCCTGATGGGATATGGTCCCCTGTCGATTACATCTCCCAGTACATACAGCGTATCCTCATCCTTCAGATCGATCTTTTTCAGCATGTTCATAAACAACTCAAATTGCCCGTGAATATCAGAAATAACATATGTCACTACAACAATCTCCTCCCTATAATGTCAAGTGTTATTTCCCTTATTTTATGGGATTTTCACAAACAGTTACCTCTTAAAAAGAGCCGGTGTTATGGATATCTCTATGCATCTGGTACGAGAATAGAGGTTTTTGAGTATACGAAGTAGAACGTCTTTGTTTCGATCTACATAGCCATCGTTTACCCATCCCTCTATGGCGGCGCACCTTATGAACAGAACCTGTCACCTGTTACAGGACCGTAAGCAATTAGCGGTAATGATCCTCTCACCTTGTACCGGATCCTGATATCTTTCATACTGCATCTGCCGGGTATTGTCATCTCCGGTTCTGATATCCTTCATACTGCATCTGCCCGGCATCGTTATCTCCGGTTCTGATATCCTTCATACTGCATCTGCCCGGCATCGTCATCGCCGGTTCTGATCCTATTGATCAGTTCCTCATCCGTATATTTCCGCATATTTCAGTATCTCTTCCATCGCCTGCTCTGCGTTCCTAAAAAGGATGCCCGTACCGCCTGCCGCCTTCCATTCCGTGATATTTTTCTCCAGATCATCCACCAGGATGCTATCCGGTCCGGTACAGAATAGTTTCTTATCCTTCCTGGCCACAGTATTCACTTTTACTTTGTCTGACAGGATCCGCCTGGTCCACGCCACCTTATCCTCCGCAGAGGTAACGATCCCGCGCTCCGGCTTGGGAATCCCCGTCAGGATCTCGCATTTTGCTCCGAATAGATCATATACTTTCCGGAACATCTCCACTGCACCGGGCATGGGTTCCAGCTTGTCATAGAAATGTCCTACTTCGCGTATCTTTTCCCACATCAATGCATCTTCTTCATCCGTCCGACTCTCGTCCTGCGGCAATTGCCTCATGCCGCACAGTTCCACCACCCCTCTGTCAAAGTCTGCCAGCACACCATCCATATCAAAATAGATCATACGCAGTTCCCCTTTCTCCCTGATCATTTTATTGTATAATACGTATACGTTCCTATGCAATCGCAACTTTTCAAAACACTTCTTCCACTATATCAGTATCTTTTCAATCACTTTTTCGAAACACTTCTTCCACTGTACATGTATCTTAAATCACCTTTTCGAAACACTTCCTCCACTATACCTGTATCTTAATCACCTTTTCGAAACACTTCTTCCACTGTACCTGTATCTTAAATCACCTTTTCGAAACACTTCTTCCACTGTACCTGTCTCATTTAAATCACATTTTTGACAACTTGTCAGCGACCATTTGTAACAATATCATAACTTTCAAAAATCTTTGAAAACTCCTCAAACACATGATCTCCGATTTCATCCGCTAACGCTCCCTCTTCCTTTCTGATCGCCATCCCCACCTCCTTCGTCATACGCTCCTATACCATCCGAATGTCTTTGGCGTGTTCAGTGGCAAAACGGTCAATCCCGCCATCCCGTGGTCCCTTTAAAACAGGATCCCTCCTCATAGGAATATCTTTTTCCGCCGGCGAAGATATTTATATCTATCCACAATCCCCAGTCCTTTAAGAAAAGGATCAACTCCAATACCATTACTCCCGGATCCACATCAAGATCTGCTCTGCTCTCTAAAATTCCTTCCATATGCCATTTGGATTTACATATATTATGTAATTGTTCATCTTCAAAATATTGAAGTTGTCTGTTCACTTCCTCCATTTCCGGCCTTTGTGGTAGCCGCTGCCCGCCTGTTCAAGCTCTTTTCCATCACCTCTGGCTAACACAAGCCCCTTTTTCAGCTTTTGTGGTAGCCGATGCCCAGCTGATCCTGCCCTTTTTCACCCCCTCTGGCTAACGCAAACCCCATTTTCGGCCTTTGAGGTAGCCGCAGCGCCTGAATCCTGCCCTTTTTCTCCGGCCATCGGCTAACACCATCTCCATTTTCGGCCTTTGTGGTAGCCGATGCCCGCCTGTTCATGCCCTTTTTCAACCCCTCCGGCTAACACAAACTCCGTTTTCCGCTTTTGTGGTAGCCGCCACCCGCCTGTTCACGCTCTTTTTAACCCCCTCCGGCTAACACAAACTCCGTTTTCCGCTTTTGTGGTAGCCGATGCCCGCCTGTTCACGCTCTTTTTAACCCCTTTCGGCTAACACAAACTCCGTTTTCCGCTTTTGTGGTAGCCGC
>CADAHD010000110.1 GCA_902787595.1 uncultured Lachnospiraceae bacterium | reverse complement strand
CCTGCACATTCCTTCCGGATCAGGCCAGTACTTCGGATCAAATTTCCACTCGCCCTGCTCAGTCCAGTGGAAATAATCTATAACTATGGCAGCCAGGGGAACTCCTCTCTTCTTATATTCCCTTGCCACGTTAAGTACATCTTCCTGGCATTCATAACGCAGCCTGCTCTGCCAGAAGCCTGCTGCCCATTCAGGGAACTCAGGTGCATAGCCCGTAAGCTCACAGTATATCTTCATTACATCCGCAGGCGTTTCTCCGGCATATACCAGATAGTCCGCCTGATAGGCACTGTCTGCCACCCACATGATATGATTCTTTGTGGTCTCACATCTTCCCGGCGCGGGATTGTTCCAGAAGAAACCATAACCTAAAGAAGAATATACAACAGGCACTGCAGACTTGGTATTGTAATGCAGCAGGTTACAGCTGCTGCCCTGCCTGTCGAAGAAATCCTCCTGCTCCTGGCCCAGTCCGTAGAAATGCTCTCCCGGATTGGATTCAAATATGACTTTAACCTGATAGTTATCTCCTTCAGTATGGATATTCCTGCAGGTATAATCACCTTCATACTTTGTTTTAAGTATGGGAACATCATCGCGGTAAAAGGTTATTATCCCGCCGTACCAGGGTGTGCCTGCATCGACACTTACAGACATGTGTCCGTTTTTAAGGACTGCTTTCTTTTCATCACCCTCTATGGAGAAACATGCTCCTTCCTTTGCCGGCAGAAGCGTCCAGTTCTCATCCGACAGTCTGCTGTTTTTCGTGGAACGGCAGCGGATACAGTCCGGTCCGTATGGTTCAAATACAGTCAGTTCATCACGTCTTTCAAATATGATACGGTCTTTTTCTATAGTGATGCTCATAAGTTTTCTCCTTCCGGGATACTTTTGGTAACATTATATTGTTGTTGCATCGCAAAAACTTGAATATTTATGTTATCAGCTTGCACTATTTTGCTTTTTTCTGTATCATGATAACTATGAGAAACAGGATTCCATCACATACTGAAAACATCATACATAAAACCGGCTCCAGCCCTTTCTCCCTGCATCATACGATAATAAAGCCAGATCTTAATAATGCCCTGTATCTTCATTGTCATCCGGAGGCTGAATTCTTCATAATGGAAAAAGGGAAAGTTGATTTTTATGTTGAAACCGGTCACTATAGACTCAAAGAAGGTGACGCGGTATTTATCCCGCCCGGTATGCTGCATAACGCGGTTCGATGTGAAGGTGACAGAAAGCTCATAAAATACTCTGCGATCGTATTCTCCACAGAGCCCATGGAACGCTGCTTTCCGTCCGCTTCAAGTCCGTATTTTGAAGGCCTCGGTTTACACAGACCGGAATGCATCTATACCGCAATGTCCGGAGAAAACAAAAATAAGAAACTGCTCTCCGTGATCCGGGAGATCTTAAGATACCGTAAGAAAGATGTTACTTCCTGTGAGCTGACCATTCAGGGACTTTTGTTTGTATGCTGGCAGGAACTGTATAATCTGCACCTTTCAAAGATAAACTCTGCAACCGGTGACAATGCCTTATCAAAAGATCTGTTAAGGAGCATGGACTATATGCAGATGCATTACGCTGAACCTTTAAGCCTTAAACAGTTATCGGAAATATCCGGTTACAGCGAAAGCTACTACTGCCACAGTTTTCACGACTATACCGGCGCCACGCCTTTTGAATATTTAAACCGCATACGTATAATCAAAGCCTGCGAACTCTTAAGCACAACAGACAAAAAAATAACCGATATCGCTTCCCTGGTGGGATTCAACAATATCAGTTATTTTAACAGGACATTTACTAAAGTAATGGGCGCCACCCCGTCAGCTTACCGAAGAACCAAATGAATTCTATTTGTTCTTAATGTATTCTGTAAGCTTCCGGGTATAATCGCAAACTAATGCATTTTCATTAGCTTAAACCATAAAACAAATTTAAAACACTCGTTTCCACAAGATCAAGGTATATTAAAGTTTCCGTCCGCCGGCCAATAAATTATAGACTTTAATACCAATGTATAATAGAATGAATCTGTATTTATCGCGCATATACATCCGATGATCAGGTGAGGTGAAAATCTATGGATCAGATAAGAATACCGTTTGGAACTCCGGAGCCCATATGCTATTAGGAAAACGATGCAAGGACCGGCTCAGTTTCCCTCTGTTGCATCGACAATGCTGGCCTATGCCGGCCCCTCTCCGCTGCCTAATGCATCGGCTATGATGGCCTATGCCGGCCCTATTCCCGGCAATCCCGGCGGTGGCATGATGTCTTTTATGCAGCAGCAGCAGGAAGAAAAAAAATTTTGCCCCGCCTGCGGCACGCGTGTCCGGACCGGGGAACGTTTCTGCCGTGAATGCGGCAATAAGCTCACCGAACAGGGCGGGTAAGTATCATCCCTTTCTGGCCGCTTTCATTGCTTTCTTTATCTCATACATATTGCTGTCAGCCTCCTCAATCATATCACATACCGGCTGAAATTTACACGCCAAAATAGAACGGCAGAGAAAAAATACCGAAAGCTCACGGCTGCGATTCGATGTATTCTATCACCTTGTCCAGTTCCACATCTCTGCCGTCTTCTCTGAAAAATTCCACTACTTCTTCCCGGCTGAAGCTAAGCTTAAGATCCGGCATATAGCGCGCTTTGCGGTCTGCCTTTGCATCGATCAGCGGAAGGCCGTCAAGATCCGGTGTAAGGAAAGTCGAAAAACCCATCGTAAACTCACCATCAGTCATATAACAGGTGGTGCCCACTCCCTGTGCGCTCCCGGCACCGGGCATCGATCCTGCCAGTACCGCGCCGCATACCTGCTGCAGGTTATATGCCGTGATATCCCCGCAGCTGATGGTATCCCCGTTGATCAGGCAGACGACCGGCAGATCCTTCCAGTCTCCGTGACCGTATACTGTATACTCTTCATCTATATGATATTCATGATCTCTGTATACACCGGAGCCTATGGCCTGCGGCTGATCCGTAAACAAGCCGATGATGGATCTGGCAAACATTTGAAATCCGCCGGCATTCGACCGCAGATCGATGACCAGGCAGTCCATTCCCTGCTCCTTAAGCGCTTTCAGTTTTTCGTTCAGCTCGTTATACAGTTTTTCAGAATACCCGTCTATATAACTTACTACCATATAAAGCGTCGAATCATCACGATGATGTTCCTCCGTGATCCTCAGATACCCGATATGATCATTCAGCATAGCGGTAGAATAGTTCTCCGCTTTCTGCCAGTCCTCTTCCCTGTAGATCCGGCTGATCATATCTTCCAGCCGCCCGCGGTAAGAGCCCCTCGTCTCCAGACAGACCGTCTGTTCCACGTTATTTTCATCCAGAAAAGAAACTTCTATCGTATCGGAACCTTTCCCCGCCAAAAACACCGGCCGGAAAACATCTTCCAGCTCGGTATAGGCAAAACTCTCCCAATAAACACACTTTACATCCGCAGCTGCCTTTGCGGCCGGTTCGCCTCCCCATTTGGTAATGACCGTACCATCCGTGATCCCGGCCCCCGCCGCTTCACTTTCCGGATCTACACAGACCGCGACAAACTCACCATCTTCATCCGAAAACATGGAAAATCCGTAATCATTTCCCGCCAGACGGTCCAAAGCTTCGTATTGGACGTCGGTATCAGTGGTTCGCACCCAGACATGGCCGTCTGCCAGTTCATACTTAAGATCATAAAGTGCCAGCATCATCGCGACCTTATCCTGATGCTCTTCCGCTTCTCTTACCCTGGGAAGATATTCATCCTTCAGCGCATCAAAATCAATCTCCTTCCAATCCCGGAGCGTATACATTTGGGAGAGATCATCCAGGATCCCTTCAAAGCTTTCTTCCCAGCCCTCATGCGTATGATTGGTGATCTGATGCTTATATATAGTAGTACCAACATAGATAACATTCCACGTATATAGAATAAGGGAAAGCATCAAGAGATAGAAAGTACACAGTTTATAATGCTTCGTGATCGTTGTGAGTATGCCCCACAGCAGGATCAGAAATGCGATCACTCCAAAAGCAAAATACCTGTCGTTCGTACACTTATCTTCAGTGATCACATAGATCTTTATCCAGGAAAGAAGATATGCGACCAGCGGGATCCCGCACATAACCATCCATAACTTCAGATGATCTTTTTTTAAAAAGATATGTGCGATCATAAGGAGGAGCACTGCCACTCCCAGAAGGACCGCCATTATCTGAAAGGTTGCTTCCATCCCGATGCCGGTAATATACAGCCCCCGCAAAGCCAGATACAGGCGATGAATTGTAAATTCTCCCAGTTCGTCCGAATAAAGGATCCATAACAGAGCTATGGCAAGGGGAATGCAAGCCGTCAGGATCAGCGCGGTCTGCACGCCTGTAAAACGCCGCCTTAGAAGCATTACCGCCATGACCGCAACGCCAAGGATCGTGATCACCATGCCAAGTTTAATAAATATTTCAGCGTCCTTCGGGGAATAGATCTTTATCCCGTAGTGAATGCTTTCTTTGAGCTCCTCCCCTGCCGGAACGTGTACTTCCGGATGATTTTTTTGTATGACGCCATGTACCTGATCAGCCAGAGGGAATACGATATCGATCTCTTTCTGTGATGGCACATACAATACTCCCGTGATCCGTTCATATACATATCCTTCGGTCTCGTCATACGCCGGAACGCCGCTATTATCCCTCTCATAATTTTTCAGGACATAAGTTGCTGCGATCAATTCATCATCGAAAAAGAAACCGCATTCCAGATGACCTGCCAGTTCCTTCTTGCTGCCCAAAAAGTCACTGCCGAAAGTAACCTTGTCTCCAGGGCCAAACGAAGCGTAGTTGCTGTGATCCATCCACGCTCCTTCCGTTAATGCATTTTTCTTTTTGATAAGTCCCGTGAGCAGGCATAAGATTCCAAGAACAATAACAACAGATAAAATGATATATCTCTTTTTCATACTCCCCCTCTTAAATTGCTATATACAGCAAATTTTTATCATTATACCATCCGATCTAAAAAATGGACACAAAAAAAACGGAAGCATTTGCTTCCGGGTTTTCGCAGCTCGTAGCGGAATCGAACAAAATATGTTTTTCAACACCCAATAAAATCAAGGAGGAAAAAGCATCTTCATCGCTTACTTAACCATATCTTAACCGGATATCCGATGTCTGCTTAACCGATTTTATGCCCCCCGCCGGAAAGTATATATATACATCAGGAGATTGTCCATCCAGGCCAAATGCTCAAACTCTGATCTTTTCCAGGATTGTATTCCATAATGTCTCTTGTGCATCTTTGTCACTTTCTTTCTTTGATTGAAGAAGTTTTATTTCATCTGTAGAAATAACAAGAGATGTTCTATTGTTTCTCATCTGGAAATTATGATTTTCCGGAGTTCCTGGTGATCTGACATATATATCAACATCTGGATTTTCTTTATGTATCCTATCGAACACATCTCCATAAGCCCAATTATATGCTTTTGCATATACCTTAAATGTTTCACTTGGATCAGGATCCTGGGCAGCCGATTTTTCTGCCTTCAGCAGAGCATTAAATGCATCAGAATCCTCATTTTTCATTCTATCCCGAATACCATAGTATTCTTCAAGCCTAAAACTCTTTAATATGCAAGTTTCTTCATCAGAAAGCTCAAATCTTTTATATCCGCCTTCCAGTTGAACTATGGAATTTTTAAGAATGGCTTCTCTTTCTGCCCTCTCAGCCTGGGCAATCCCGGAGGATGAAATAGAGAGCGTAGCCGCCACATTATCGCCTAATGCATTAGAGATACTATCTTCATCTTTCGCTACATTTAGTTTATCTTTTATCGCCATCTGCATCTTCTGCAAGTAATCGCCAGATTTATTTACACCTACCGAATCAATACCATTCATATACTTATACCTCCTTCATCCCGAGATAAAAAGATCCTATCTATTATATCGACCGGTTGATTATAGTTCTTTATATCTGATCATAATAAGCGGGTATAACGATCTATTGAAATAAAAAGACCGTGTCACTTTGCATAGAAAGCCACGGTCACATACCACCATATTACTGTCAAAAAGTCTAACCTAATAGAGCAGACACAAAGAAATGATCTATCCCTTTTTCAACATCGGAAGGTAGATTTTCTGGTCTTGCGGAGAAATGCCAAGTGCATTCATAGCTTCCTTGGCGCTCATTTTCAGGTTTTTCATCAAATTCTTAATATCTTTCAGTCCTCTGTTAGTATCAGCGTCCTGCCTCATTTCTTCAACATACAGCTTCATTTCTCTCTCTCTGTCATATAACCGTGTCATAATGTCTACTACCTCCTTCCTGTGAGCTTCCAGATACTCCTTCAGTATATCCTTATCGGAGCATATCCTGATAGTTTCCTCTATTGCCTTCTTTGTTCTTCCATGCTTCCTGACCTGCATATCCAGCACCCTGCAATATGCAATGTACTGGCTAATCACATCATGCTTTTTACTGTCTCCGTATATAACTTTGGCTTTTATCTCTACAGCACTCTCATTTCCCCCGAAGAACTCCTTCGTGAACGATAGCATCTCCGGCTTCCTGCCCTTGTTTCCGGAATATATCAGGTATAATTCCGGCTTTGGTATCGTTGCCTTTTTCGTTCCGTAGAGGCTTATCCCCTTGCTCTCTATATAATCCTTGTAAGTTGACGCCAGATACAGAAGAAAGCGTATCAGTATATTTACACTCCATGTAGATTGCGCCTCTGCAAGGATGAGAAAATGGTCTCCTGCCAAAAGCCCCAGATCGTTATACTCATTGTTCATCAGCACATGCTCCAGCGTAACGATCTCTATATCATCTTCCGTTAGCCCCTTTACCTCAGGGTGAAGCTCCTTAAAAAGCTGATACCGGTACTTCGGTATCGTAAAGAGATTGGTAAACACGGAATCTTTTGCTTTTCTATTGGATTTCCTTTTTTTAGCAGGCATTTCCCCCTCCATATCCGCTTTTACTATAACATATTTTCGCTATTTCCGCAACGCTGGCCTTTTCGCCCTGCCATATGTCAAAATCCACCAAATAGCACAATTAGATATCCTTTGTATCCTCTTCATCAAATTCATCAACGATGCCGTTCATTTCTTCAGTGGCTTCCATAAGCACTGTTTTGCAGTTTAAGACCTCCTCTGTGATCTCCGGGATGTTACCTTCGGTCAGGGCTTTCCGGCTCAGTTCCAGATACTTCGGGCGCGGGTCGATGAGATAGGTGACGGGCTTTCCGTAGGCGAAGGCGGCGATCGCCCCGGCGGTGTAGGGACCGATCCCGGGAAGCGAGAGCAGATCGGAGAGGGTCGACGGGATCACGGATCTCCGGGATGAATCCGACCGCGAGGGTATGCGGATCGTCATCGAGCTCCGGAAGGATGT
>CADAHD010000109.1 GCA_902787595.1 uncultured Lachnospiraceae bacterium | reverse complement strand
TGATATCATGACCCGATGTCATAAAAAAAGGGAGTTACAGGATCCGATGGCGAATCTCTGAAACCCCGTTGTTCCCGCAATCTGATGTAGTCTAACACATAAGTACGGAAAATTCAAGTTTTTTACTGTACAAAATACCGTTATAAACTAAAGTGTTTTTAAACAATTTACATAATCAAGATCCTTCGCTTCGCTCAGGATGACAAGGCTGCTAAGTGCATTCTCAGGATGACAAAGCTGCTTAGTGTGCTCTCTGAATGACCGGGCTGCTAAGTGCATTCTCAGGATGACAAAGCTGCTTAGTATGCTCTCTGAATGACCGGGCAGCTAAGTGTGCCCTCCACGTTTTTACAGAATCTCTCCAAACTTAACCTTAAGGTAATCTACGACCACCTGCACGCACTGCTCGTAGCTCAGCTCGCCGGTGTTAAGGCAGAGATCATAGTTGTAGGGGCTCTCCCATTCCTTACCTGTGTGGTACTTATAATAAGCCCTGCGGTATTTATCCATGTCCAGAATATGTTTCTCCGCTTCCTTGCGGCTCATGCCCAGGCGGGCCATCTCGGTCTGAATGCACTTCTCAAGCGGTGCATACACAAAAATGCTCACCATATGCGGAAAATCCTTGAGCACATAATCGGCAGCCCTGCCTATGCAGACGAAACTCTCACGCTCTGCCAGCTCTTTAAGGACCTTTGCCTGGAAGGCGAACAGATTGTCATTCTTTGTATAATCCGGGCTCTCCGGAGGGATTATCTCCCCGTTATAAACCTTTTTTGTAACATTATAGAGCAGGCTCTTCTTCATGGTCTCATCGGCCTTCGCGAAAAGCTCCTCGCTGATGCCGCTGTCGTCACTGGCCATTCTTAGGATCTTTTTGTCATAAAAGCCTATGCCGTACTCCTCGGCCAGCATCTTTCCTATTATAGTGGCCCCGCTGCCGCAGGTACGTGTCAGGGCAAGTACAAATCTGTCATTTGCCATATGATCATCGCCTCCATACCGCTGTTTTACAATACTCTGTTCTCTGATGTTCCCATAGGCTCGTCCGAAGGAGTAGGATCGCTTTCTGCTTCCGTGGGAGTGGGCGCCTCCGTAGGCGTGGGCACATCCGTAGGGGTAGGCTTGGGCGTCACTGTAGGGAAGGGCGTAGGCGTAGGTGTTGCCGTAGGTCCGACTGCAGGCTTGGGTGTAGGCGTCGCCGTAGGTTTGGATGTAGGCGTTGCCGTAGGTCCGACTGCAGGCTTGGGCGTAGGTGTCGCCGTAGGTTTGGATGTAGGCGTTGCCGTAGGTCCGACTGCAGGCTTGGGTGTAGGCGTTGCCGTAGGCTTAAGTGTAGGCGTTGCCGTTGCCGCAAGCGTAGGAGTAGCCGCAGGACGATCGGGATCCGTAGGCTTTAAGGGATCCAGAACAACTGCGGGAGTAGGCGTTGCGCCATTGTCACTTCCGCCATCCGCAGGTGTTGCGCCGTCTGTGGGCGCGCTGCTGTTATCGGAAGGAGTAGGTGTCTCCTTTTTAACGGGTTTCTTGTGTTCCGTAGGCGTAGCTGTCATTTCAGCCACGGTAGGGCTTATGCTTTCGGGTACAGACTCGCTTTCCTGTATCACTGCCTTTGCAGCTGCCGCTTCCTCAGCCGTTACCTGATTGAGGTTGCCGCTCTCGACCAGATCCTTGATCGAAGTACTCTGCGCTTTTACTTCCGCATTGCCCTTCTCCTCAGCTGCCTTCTTGGAAACTTCGTAGCGGCCTGTGCTAACGCCCTGCTCCTTGGCTTCCTTTCGCTCCGACATGGTCGATTCCACTACATAAACTGCTATATCTTCCTGTGTCGCCACAGTTTCTGCCGCAAGTTTAAGATCCGCGCGCACTGCCGTATCATCCGATACTACGGATACCAGCATAACATTGTCTTTCTCTTCGCCAAGATAACCGGCTCTGTACAGCTCTTCCTTCGTGCTTTCCAGCGCGCTCTCAAGGTTTCCGCCCTTTACCGTATTTTTAAGGTTCCGGGCTATCTCCTCCGCATCCTCGTTCAGCGCCGTGACTTTTATGACCTTGCATTTAGCGTTGATAGCATATTCAAGTGAAGGATTAACGTCAACCGTAACATAACCTGTCTCTTTTAAATTGCGCTGATATACAACTCCGCCGCCGATAAACACGATAAGAAGCGCCGCTGCTGCCGCCATAATGCGAAACGCGCCGCTGTATACTATATTCTTCCGGGGCATGATTATCTCCTGACCCGGCTTATATCCATTGTCGCGGATACGCTCTATGCTGCCGCCTTTAACCAAAACAGCCGCATAGCCGTCCCTGATCTCCAGAACTACCGCTTTCATATCTATTCCTTTATATACTCCCCAAGCATGGGGAAATCGCCTTTAAGAATTTCCACAACCGCTATGATATAGCGTCTGTGGCGATCAATGAGCTTCCGCGACAGGCCCGATTTGTCGCAGAGCTCTCTGATCGGCAGGTTTCGCCCCCTCTGCATCTTCTCGAAAAGGTTTTCTTTCTCAAGAAGGAGCTTTACTGCATTTTTGCAGGCTTCCTTGGTCTTGCGTGATCTTGGCGAGCACTCCGTCAAGTCGTAAAACGAAAAACCATATTCGCCCAAAATGGACTGGATCGCTGAGATCTCGTCCTGCAGAGGTGTGCTGCCTGCCGTTTCGCGGCTTTCCATGCCTCCGCTGTGCTTTATGCGGCCTGCGATACGCTCGTCGTCTTCTCCTTCCTCATCATCCACTATTTCTCCGGATAACGCATCAGGTCCGACGGGTATTTCAACATCATAAGCGATACGCCGCCGTTCTTCATCCATCAGCCTTCTTTTGATCACTATCGCGGAAAATCCGGCGAATTCTCCCTTTGCGGGGTCATAGACCCTTACAGCCTCGCTAAAAGCTATAAGCGCAACGGACCATTCGTCATCAGTATCCCGGACAAATCTCTTTAAGCATCTGGATGCGCAGCCCAAAATATAACTTTTATTAGCATTGACAAAGCGTTCGAAGGCTTCTTCACTTTCCCTCGCGCGCAATGCCGCAGTGGAAAAATCATCCATTTAAGTTTCTGATCCTTGTATCAATTTCAAAAATCCGCAAAGTACGCGATTTTCCCACTATTATAATATGCCGGTGGGGTTTTGTAAATCTTATCCCCTTACTTATATATTCGTAAAAAGGCATAAAAAAAACGGGGTAGGAAGAAAAAAAATTTCTTCCACCCCGGATTTTTTTAATTATCATGCTTTCTTTGCTTTGAGATACTCGTATACGGGCTGCTTAGCGCTGAGTTCCTCGTTTGCCGCTATAACCTGCACGCCTTTGTTGGTATCCGTATTGATGATAATGGGCGACTTTAAGTTTGCGCTCATATCCTCGATCTTATCGGGAATGTTTACGGTCACCAGCACGATGATGTTGTCTTCCTTAAGCTCGCCAATGCCTTCAAGGTCCTTTTCCTCAATTGCAGGTGAATAGGTATCCGTCAAAGCCAGAGGACTTGCTACGGTTATAGCCACATCCTTGTCCTCAAGCGACTGAAGATACATGAGCGCAGGGCCGCCTTTCTCCTCGTCATGGATCAGCGCAAAATCTTTAAGTCCCTCGAAACCGGGAAGACCCGCTTCGAAGCTTATCTTCTTGCTGTCATCCACCCCAACAGTACCGAATTTAAAAGTGTCGATCTGTACCATGATACCTTACCTCCTGTCATTATTGAATTTTTACTGCCTTAAATTGTATTATAACATCCAAAAACTCTTTTTGCACCTGTTATAGTATGTGAATTATGCCAGATATTTGACAATGGTTTTGAGCGTTTCGCCATTTTCACCGGGCAGTTCAAGGTAAGCCTCATCTTTCACCATCGCATTATAGAATTTCTCATCCTCTTTGCTGAGCTTATCAGACCCGCGCAGCTTCTCTGCCAGGCAATATAGGAAGCGGCCCAGTTTAATGTTCCCGCTGTCCTTCGTAAGCTCATCTGCGCTTACCGCTTTTGCCAGCTCTATGCTCTCATCGGAAAGCGGAAGCTTATAACGCACTTTTACGGTGCAGAGCTCATCCGAATCCGTAAGCTGAGCGCTCTGATATTTGAGCTCCTGCTTTACTTCTCCCTCCGTACCGGCACATTCTATCTCATAAAGAGCCACGCCGTGTCCGCCCGCGCCATAAGGCTCCGATATCACCTTGTCGTTCACAAAATCCTCATGAGCCAGCGCGCGATTCTCGTAGCCCAGCAGGCGATAGCTGCGCACATAACGGGGATTGAACTCGACCTGCGCCTTCACATCCTTTGCCACTACATTTGCCAGGCTCACATAACGCTTATTAACGGAACGGTCCACATCCTCCAGGCTGTTGATCACGCAGTAGGTGCCGTTTCCGTGCTTGCTCAATACTTCCAGCTTGTCGTCCTTATAGTTATAAAGGCCGGTGCCTATCACAGAAAGGAAGAGTCTGCTCTTCTTTTTCTCTTCTATCAGCTTTTCCAGGCCGTCCTTCTTTGTAACGCCGAAATTAAGATCTCCGTCTGTGATCAGTAAGACCTGATTATTGCCGTCCTCTTTATAATACTCTGCACCAATTTTATACGCCGTTTCTATACCGGCAGATCCGTTGGTGCAGCCCGTGATCACCAGGGAGAGCACACGTCCCATTACATCCTCTTTATCGCCCTCACCTTTTATCTCAAAACCGTTATATACCGTCTCATCATTATTACTGTATGTGATCAGACTGAAACGATCCCCTTTCTTGAGCCTGCTCACTATAGTAGCGATCGCCTGCTGTGTCCAAACATTCTGTGAAGACATGCTGCCGGATACATCCAGGAGCAGCACGATATTCTGGTATTCCTTCACTTCCCCGCCGGCGCCGACATATATATACAGCAGTTCCCTGTTGTTCCCTGTCCTTGACAGTTCTGTGCTTATCTTAAAAATATCTTTGTCCGGTCTTTCTTCATTATAATCAAAATAATTAAGGAACTCTTCTATCCTGACCTGGGATCTGTCAACATTGCGACCGCTGCGGATCTGATTGAGCACGATACCCATGGACGCTGTGTTGGTGGTCATGCGGAAAGTGCTTGTGGGCGCTGTAAGCGGGCTCCGGGCATCTTTCTCCTCTATCTTTTCATAACTGTCGGTGGCAGTGAGTTCAGACAGATCCGGCAGGGCTCCGGTATCTTCGGATGCAGGGGCTGCCGCCATGCCGTTCGAAGCCGCCCGGAGCGCTGCCATTCTCATTGGTCCGGACGCCCCGGCTCCCGGCCTTAGTGTTTCAAATATAGCTGTTTCAGGCGGTTCGACCGCCTCATCCATGATCGCTCCGCTATCCTTCACGGCTGCCAAACCTCTTGACATCTCGGCCGCCCTACCCTTTGCGCCGAATCTGCTTGACAGTCCGTTGCCTATCATTTCAAAAATCGAACCGGACCTTCGTTCTTCCCTTTCCATCCGGCGTCTGGCAAGATTATCCAATGCTGTTTCCGGATCCTTTGCATTCGACTCGATCAGCCAGCCGTAAAGCTTATCGATAATACGCTCTCCTCCCAGCTCATTTATCAGATCGGCAAGTTGCCTCTTCCCGTATGTGAGAAGCGAAAGAACAGTGGCTGCCTTCTCCGAATACCCCAGCGATGAATAATACTCAAATCGTTTTTTGTTTTTCTCGTTATCCTTTATGATACGCGCAACATCCATGTGATCATCCCCCTTATCCCAATACTGTATCCACATCATAAAAGTAATACCATCTACATCATAGCACAAATTCGCTTTCCATAGAATATCAAAGCATACAAAAAAACATCCGCCCCAACAGTCCTTGCTGTCAAAACAGATGCTTTCGTGCACCGCCAGGGGCTCGAACCCTGGACACCCTGATTAAGAGTCAGGTGCTCTACCAACTGAGCTAGCGGTGCATTTTGAGTTTTCATATTGCGTGCGCCATTTTTTCGGCACGAACAGTATATTACCTCCAAACAAGGTCTTTGTCAATACCTTTTTTTATAAATTTCACTTCCCCATGAATATAAGGCGCTGTCCGGCTTCATCCCGGTATTGAATTATCAAAATGTCTGTGCTAGAATGTGGACCGTTGCGATATTTTTTGCACTATAAATAACAGAAAAGAGGATAACAAAATGAACAATCTTATGATCACGTACTGGGGTCCCGGAAGTTTTGCCGGCCTGATCGTAGGCGCTATCGTCATCGCTGTATTTGTCTTTGTTGCATTAAAGATTGCAAAGAAAGACGGCGCTAATCTGGAAGCCATACTGGCAAATGTTTCTGAAGAAACAAAGCAGCAGATCATCAACGGAGGTTTCGTCGAAACAGACAAAAAAGATTTTTACACTACCAACGCTTACATCTTCCAGGTAAATGAAGACGGCGACAAGGTCACTGCAATAGCTCTCTTCTATGCGCCCGAGCACGGAGAATTCTATGACAGAAAGATCAAGCTCAGCAAAGCGGATGCACAGGCCAAAGGAGTACAGTCCGGAGCTTTCGTTCCCGCTCTGATGAAGTACGATAAGGAAATGCATTATTTCGATTATAAGAAGCTGGTGTAAGCAAGAGAGGGGTCTGACCCCCCTCTTGTAAAAATGCGCCGTAAAACCGAACCTTATGCGCTTCGCAGTCTCCTGCAGGTTTTTAAGCAGAACGTTTCTAAGGGTTTCCCCTTATTTAAAAAGATTAAAAAATCCCCTCGTATCAACCCTGAACATTCACAGATAACGGATAACAAATAACTAAAAACCATAACCATGAACCTTTACTAAAACCAGTCGTCAAATATACAAAGAGTTCTGCTTCGGAATATTTAAACTGCTGTTTAAATATCTACATCAAACTGTTCTGTCTGATTATAGTTATCCAGAGCCATCTGCATTTCCATAAGGCTTGCGGATATTATCTCGAAGTCCTTTTTGACCTGCTCCGGATCGTAGTTGGTATAGCAGTATTCGGGGGTTGCATTTCTGCCGTAGTATCCCCTTGATTCCACACGGGATTTAGGCAGGGCTTTACGCATCAGGTCCAGTACCTGCTTTCTTCTGCTGAGCTGGGCCATTCTGATCAGTATGGTATCCACGCTCATGACAGTCTCGCCTACCGGTACCTTAGCTGTAGCGTTTGACAGGTTGATCGCATGCTTGATGATGGCGATCTTCTCGTCGATCTCTCTTATCTTTTCTGATACTTCGGCGTAGTCGTATTCCGGTATCACCGGTTCTTCGTTTACTGCTGCCACGTAGGTGCACGACTCTTTTTCCTTTGTCACCCAGAGGGACTTCTCCTCTTCAAGAGTCCTGATCATTTTGTTAGCATAGGCTGATGTCATTTTCTGCATACTTCTGCTCCTTTCTTTGGCAATAAAAAAACATTCAGAAAACGCGAATATAAATATCACCATCTTCTGAACAGT
>CADAHD010000108.1:15239-19086 GCA_902787595.1 uncultured Lachnospiraceae bacterium | reverse complement strand
TACATGCGCGAGAACATGAACAATATCACCAGATACACAGCTATCAGCGTGATATCGCCCTTTTCCCAGAACTCTATGCCCCATGTAGCTTTTAAGAAGGGTTTATAATACCAGAACCAGCACAGCGCAAAGCCCGTGACCTGCGCCGCCAGATTCAGGAAAGACAAAAACAGCATTATCACCCTTCTGGAAGTTTCCAATTTCTTCATAACTATATATTATATCAGAAAAATGCGCATATATCCAGATAGAATTATGTAACCCTAAGAAGGCTCCCGAAGCGCCTGCGCCCCTCTAATTGAACCTGTTCATGGCCGTATCAATGCCGTCCGATAATATCAGCTCAACAGCATCCGCAGCGTGCTCCACGGCATCCCTTATGGGAGGGAAATCCTCATCATTCAGCTGGGCCAGCACATAATCAGCCAGATCCCAGCCCTTGGGTTTGGCGCCCACGCCTATGCGGACCCTCATGAACTCCTGGGTCCCCAGCATCTTTACGATATTCTTCATGCCGTTATGCCCGCCGGCGCTGCCGCTCTTTCTGATCCGCAGCTGCCCGGGATCTAAATCGATATCATCATAGATGACTATAAGCTCGCTGCTCACATCGATCTTGTAATAATTACAGATGCTCACCAGAGCCTCGCCGCTTAAATTCATATAGGTCAGGGGCTTTACCAGCACAACCTTTTCCGTTCCTATGCGCCCCTTACCGAACATGGATTTATGGCCGTCCTCGGGATAGCCTATATTATGTCTCTGTCCAAGAAGATCCAGGGCCATGAAGCCCACATTGTGTCTTGTATTGGCATATTGTCTGCCCGGATTTCCCAGGCCGGCTATTATATACATCTCATATCCTCCGTAATACCGCGCGCACGCCCCAGCCAAACATACAGATGATACTGCGCGGCAGACTGAGTTTCGCCTGTTTGCGGTATAAAAACCATATTCTCTTTACTGCCACCAGCTTATTTGATGACAGGCTCTTTCCTGCGCGGCGGTATGTCACCAGATTCTCGTTAAGCCCGCAGGCATTCACTCCGCTGCGAAGTATGCGCCACCAGCTTGCCGTATCCTCGGAAGGCACCGCAGGCATATAGACCAGCTCCTTCCCCAGCTTTTTAAGGTCCAGCATAACCGTTGACGTAAAGATTATCGTCCTGCTGAGCGCATGGGCGTAATCCAGCACAGGCGGCACCCTGACTATCCTGCCGGTGCCTTTTGCATTCTCGTCGCCGAATTCGTAAGCAGTAAAAACAAAAGACGCATCCCGCTTCTTTAAGAAGCGCAGCGTCTTTTTAAGCTTATCGGCATGCCAGATATCATCTGCATCAATGTACGCCAGATAGCGGCCCTGCGCCGCTTTTATGCCCAGATTCCTCGCATGCGCCGCCCCGTGTTCCCCCTCATTTACGAGAACACGTATACGGGCATCTTTTGACGCCAGCTCCTTCATAAGCCTCAGGCTGCCGTCATTTGAATTATCTTCAACCATTATCAGCTCATAATCACCAAAGCTCTGCGCCAGAACGCTCTTTACGGTTTCCTCAAGCACAGCTTCCGCATTATGCACCGGCATAACAATGCTTACCGGCGGCTGATTCATCTCTTGCCCATCCTGGCTGTATCTATATTCTCCCTGAACCACTGATAAGCCAGCTTCACGCCCTCTTCAAGCTCTATTTTATGATGGAAGCCCAGCTTATGAAGCTTGGTAACATCGGTCAGCTTTCTGGGAGTGCCGTCGGGCATATTGGTATTCCATCTGATCTCTCCGCCGTATCCTACGGTGCGCTTAACAAGCTCTGCCAGATCCCTGATAGAGATCTCCTTGCCGGTGCCTATATTTACATGCTCTTCACCCGAATAGTTCTCCAGCAGATATACACAGGCATCCGCCATATCATCAACATACAAAAACTCTCTCAAAGGCGATCCGGTTCCCCATAATTCCACAAAAGGCGAGCCGTACATCTTTGCTTCATGGAACTTTCTGATCATTGCAGGCAGAACATGCGAACCTTTAAGCTCGTAATTATCGTGAGGTCCGTACAGATTGGTGGGCATGCAGCTGATAAAATCGTTGCCGTACTGCCTCTTATAGAATTTGCACATCTCCAGACCGGCTATCTTTGCAATGGCATAAGCCTCGTTGGTCGTTTCCAGAGGCCCGGTAAGCAGGGCGTTCTCCGGTATGGGCTGGGGCGCCATGCGGGGATAGATGCAGGTGCTTCCAAGGAAGAGCATCTTCTTTACCATATAGCGGTGGCAGCATTCAATAACATTGCACTGTATCTGCATATTGCTGTATGCAAATTCTGCAGGTGAGGTATTGTTGGCGTTTATGCCGCCCACTTTTGCCGCTGCCAGTACCACAACATCGGGACGTTCAACCTCAAAGAATGCCCTGACATCGGACTGCTCGGTCAGATCGAGTTCAGTATGGGTGCGGCCCACTATATGTTCATATCCCTTACGGTTGAGCGCCCTTACGATCGCGCTGCCCACAAGTCCCCTGTGTCCGGCAACATATATCTTGTCTTTCTTTTCTATTGTAGCCAATTTACACTCCTCCTCATAAATATATATTCTGCTGTGTATTTCCAAAGACTGTTGGGTTACTTCGGAAAATATTTACTTCTTGTGTTTTTTGAGCCTAACCTATATAATAGATGCATGCGTTACTTGTTTGAACTGTTTCACAATCCCATCCTTATGTCAGCGGTATCGGCCTGGTTTGTAGCACAGATCATGAAAGCCATTTTACATACTGCGCTTACCCGCAATTTTGTAGCCGAAAGACTTATCGGGACCGGCGGCATGCCCAGTTCCCACTCTGCCACGGTGACCGGCCTGGCCACTGCTGTTTTCATTAAGTGCGGGCCCCAGTCCGTTGATTTCGCGCTTGCTGCAGCTCTTGCGATAATCGTTATGTATGATGCTCTCGGCATACGCCGTCAGGCCGGCAAACATGCTCAGGTGCTTAATGAAATGATGGATACCATGGAAAGGATGGATCAGATCGATTGGAGCAATCTTTCCCCGGATGACCGCCTTAAGGAATTCCTGGGACATACCCCCCTTCAGGTGATCGTGGGTATCATTATCGGAATATTCCTTGCATGCCTTATATGCTTAAAGGTCCTGCCTTAAGCAGATCCGCCGGTATTATTTAAAGCCGCTCATCAGAGATCTATTTCAGATACTCCTCAAGTGCATCTTTCCAGTCTTTAAATACATATCCCAGATTCAATCTGAACATTCTGTTATCCAGAGCCGAAAATGACGGTCTGTCCGCCGAATCGGGATAATTCTTTTTATACTCTGCCGAACTGATACGGACCACCTTTGCAGATATGCCTTTTATGCGGAATATCTCCTCGGTAAAGTCTGCCCAGCTGCATACGCCCTCACAGGTACCGTGATAAACGCCGTAAAGCTGAGTGGGCACCAGTTTTAATATGCCTCTGGCCAGTTCGAGCGCGCTGGTAGGATTGCCCAGCTGATCGTCGACCACGCTTATGCTGTCCCTCGTCTCCGAAAGCTTAAGCATGGTGCGCACGAAATTCTTTCCTTCTCCGTAAAGCCAGGCGGTACGTACTATAAACCACTTCTTTGCAAAAAGCTTAACAAACTCTTCACCTGCAAGCTTGGTACGGCCGTAAGCGCTTTTAGGGCCGGTGGGATCTGTCTCCACACGGGGCGTATTTCCGTCTCCCGGGAAAACATAGTCGGTTGAAATATGCACCAGCTTTGCATCTACTGCCGAAGCCGCTATGGCCAGATTGCGCGGTCCCAGCGCATTTATCTTAAATGCAAGGTCCTCGTCTTTTTCGCAGCC
>CADAHD010000108.1:2740-15212 GCA_902787595.1 uncultured Lachnospiraceae bacterium | reverse complement strand
ATCAGGCTTAAGATCACTGACATATTTTATCAGTGCTTCGCTGTCGGTAATGTCCAGTTCCGGCACATCCGAACCCACATATTCAAACGCGGGATCATCGGCAGTAAGCTGCTGCAGCGCCTTTCCCAGCTGTCCGTTACAGCCGGTGACCATCAATTTTAAACTCATTTATTCTCCCCCAGGCCAAATCTGTTGATCGCAGAGAAGATAGCCCTTACGGATGCACGGGTGATATTCGAGCTTACGCCCACGCCGTAGGTAACATCGCCGTTTTCTTCGTTCAGCATATGGATATATGCCGCTGCCTGTGAATTGGAACCGCTCTGAAGAGCATGCTCCTCGTAATCCAGTATCTTGATCCTTATTCCGAATGTCTCTCTGAGACCGCGCTGTACCGCATCAAGAGGTCCGTTACCCACGGCGTTAAAGGTCTTTTCAACATCATGATCCGTATAGGTCACATGAACGCCTGTGTCGAATTCGGATTCGGTCTCTCCCGAAAGGTCATCCACTTTGAGCTTTCTGAAATGTATGGGTTCGTTCTTTAAGAGATACTCTTCGCGGAACTTCTCCATAACGGTCTCAGGCGATACTTCACCCTGTTTTTCGGAAAGCTTCTGTATAACATCGGCAAACTCCCTCTGCATGGGCTTGGGAAGCTTAAAGCCGAAATAGGTCTCCATTACGAAAGCTACGCCGCCCTTACCGGACTGGGAATTGATACGAACGATAGGCTCGTACTCCCTGCCGATATCCGCGGGATCGATGGTAAGATAAGGGACCTGCCAGATCTGTGAATTACGCACCTGCATTGCATGCACACCCTTGTTGATGGCATCCTGATGCGATCCGGAGAATGCCGTAAATACCAGCTTTCCGGCATACGGATGGCGGGGATGTATAGGCAGCTTGCAGCATCTTTCATAGATCTCTGCCGCTTCCTTGACATTATCAAGGTTAAGTCCGCAGTCTATTCCCTGGGAGAACATGTTATATGCAAGATTAACTATATCAACATTACCCGTGCGCTCACCGTTTCCGAAAAGCGTGCCCTCGATGCGGTCCGCTCCGGCCAGCATTGCAAGCTCTGCTGTGGCAACGCCCGTTCCCCTGTCGTTATGGGGATGAACACTGAGGATCACTGAATCCCTCTTGTGAAGATTCTTGCTCATAAACTCTATACGGTCGGCGAATACATTGGGCGTAGTCATCTCAACCGTTGAAGGCAGATTGATGATCATGGGATGATCGGGCGTGGGGTTCCAAAGATCGATGACAGCGTTGCATACTTCAAGCGCATAATCGAGCTCGGTTCCCGTAAAGCTCTCTGGTGAATACTCCAGCGTCACTTCGCCGTCATATTCTCCCATATGGTCCATTACCATGCGGGTGCCCTTTAATGCGATCTCCTTAACCTCTTCCTTGCTGGCATTGAAAACAACATCCCTCTGAAGCGTGGATGTTGAGTTATAGATATGCATGACTATCTTTTTGATACCCTTAGCCGACTCAAAGCTCTTTATTATCTGCTCTTCGCGGCACTGCGCCAATACCTGGATCTTAACATCATCGGGTATCATCTTCCTCTCAACCAGCTGGCGGAGGAAGTCATATTCTATCTGGCTGGCTGCGGGAAAGCCTACTTCTATTTCCTTAAAGCCCAGCTTTATCAAAAAATTAAAAAACTCTATTTTCTCCGATACTATCATCGGGTCAATAAGAGCCTGATTACCATCCCTCAAGTCCACACTGCACCATACCGGCGCTTTCTCGATCTCTTTATCCGGCCATGTTCTTTCCGGATAACGGTCAACTGGAACGCGCTGGTAACGTTTGTAATTTAACATTTCTCCTCACTCCTTGGCTGTTATTTATTCACCAAGTCCGCTTTCTATGGCTTTGACGAGGCACTCCAATGCCTCCTCTTCGTCTTCGCCCTCACAGACAAATTCCACCTCGTCACCGCATTTTACGCAGGCGCCCAGAACGCTCAATACGCTCTTTGCGTTGGCGGTATTGTCCCTGAAAGTGAACGTGGTCATCGACCTGAACTTCATAGCTTCCTTGCAGAGATTCCCTGCCGGACGCAGATGAAGGCCGGTTGGATTCTTGATCGTAACCTTCTGCCTTACCATTGGCACTTCCTCCAAAACATCTTACTTAAAATAAACCCCATAACCCCTTGTAAAGGAAAATTATAACACCTATACGCAAATTATTCAAGCGACCGCGCCGCCTGCCCAAAAGCGCTGTCTGCGCCGCGCAGCGCCTGTTAATGCCTCAAAGCGCCCGTCAGTCAGTCTTCTCTGTCAGACGCACATCGGCATAATACTTTTCTGCGGCCTCAACACCCTCAGGAAGCTCCAGCACCAGTTCCATCTGGAAGGTGCCTTCCTTGCCTTTTCCGGAATTGTATGCATCCAGGTATGCGCCAACATCGACCACTCCCCTTATGGACGCAGAAGTAAGATTTCTCATATTATCCGCTATGCCAAAGAGCTGCACCTTCATATTTACGGGTCTGTATTCGCTGTCGTCATCCTCTTCTTCGCGACGCACCAGTATCTCAACCTCGTAATCGTCCGGCACACCGATGGCATGCATATTCCTTATAGGCACATTAAAGTATTTATAGATAAGCTCTTCTATGTCTATATTGACACTTACCAGACCGTCAAAGCCTTCTTCCTCGTTCGTTACCAGCCGTATGCCATCAGGCAGATAATCGTTCAGATCAAGCTGGCGGCTTATGCTGCTGTCGGCGCCGTCAATGTTCAGTTCCGTACCCGGTACGTTAATTGCGCTTATGTTTGAAAGCAGCGCAGGTCTTCCCGCTATGGTGACCATATTATGATCGCTTACGGGATCGCCGGTCATGGTATAGCCATCTGCGGGAGTTCCCGTGTAGTTATATACAACAGGCACATTCTTTACGGGCAGCACTTCCACTCCGACGGCGATCGTCGATATATTAGTCTTAAGATTGTTATGGTTCACTACCCTGCCGTCGGTATCCAGAAGGCGTATATCCGCGCTGGTAGAAAGATCGGAATTACGTCCCGAAACACTCACGCTGCAGGCTGCTCTGGTTATGCGGTTTACAACCGATTCGGGTCCCGAAACGCGCACCGTATTCTGATTTTGGGTAACATCACCCAGGATATATCCTTCTGCCGGTTCTCCCGTAGTGGATACCAGAACGGTAAGAGGGATCTCTTTCAGATTCTCGACTTCCAGTTCTACAGCAGCGCGGCTCTGCTTTATGCTGTCTATCTCGGAGTTGTTCTTGTTGGAATACACCTCGATAGCCACCGTGTTCATAATGGTTATGTCTTCCAGATCCGCAACGGCGTGTATATTTTCCTGGCTTATATTTTCCAGAAATGAACGCTTTCCGTATATCGTAACATTGACCGTATCGCTGTCGTTGAGCACATCATAAACCTTACCGACATCCGTGAGACTCTCCGTGTTAAGCAGCTCTACTTTAATGCCGCTGTAGGTGATCTTGTCCACGGGATCGGCATAGTTGATGACTATCAGCCAGATGCCGAATGCCACAAAAAAAGCCAGTATCTTAAGTCCCAGATTATGCGTCAGCTTTTTTATCAGCAAGCATTTCTCCTTTCTGCCTCAAAAACAATCCTTTCCTTTGTTTTCCGGCTTCTTCAACGGGTCTGTCACGCACTATCTCAAGTTTTTCCCTGAGTCCCTCCTGGGTCAGCGCAGGGAATAATTCTCCACCATATGCCACGCTCACTTTACCGTTCTCCTCGGAAACGATAACGGTAAGCGAATCCGTAGCTTCGGAAATGCCGACACCCGCTCTGTGTCTGGTTCCAAGTGCCTTGCTTAACGAACGGTTATCGGAAAGAGGCAGATAACAGGTAGCGGACACTATCCTGTCTCCTCTGAAGATGACCGCACCGTCATGCAGCGGGGTGTTGTGCTCGAAGATATTGATAAGCAGCTGGCTGGAAACTGCCGCATCTATCGCGATGCCGGTCTTTTCATATTCAGCCAGCGATTCGTTTCGCTCAAGTACCATAAGCGCGCCGGTCTTAACCCTGCCCATTGCAAAGCTGGCCTTGACTATCTCGTCTATGGTATGGTCGGAATAGCGCCCGCCCTGCCGGTTCGGATCATTGTTGATAAAGGAGAACAGTATGTTCTTCTGACCCAGCTGTTCCAGAGCACGGCGGAGCTCAGGCTGCAATACGACCACTATGGCTATGACCATCATGGAAAGGCTCTTTTCCGCGATCCACAGTATGGTGGACATATTGAATATTGCCGCAAGAAGAAGAAAGCCCAGAATGACTATAAGCCCCTTAAGAAGAGACCAGGCCTTCGTACCTCTTACCCATACCATCAGGTGGTATATCAAAAATGTTATTATCAGGACCTCGATGATATCGGTGATCCTGATCCTGGGCATGTGGATGCCGGCAATATAATCTTGTATGAAAGTCATAAAGGAATTGATCATATCTTCTTATCTACACCCTCCGGTAATCTAATGCGCCGGGTGCGGTTTTTATTGCCTGCTGTGCCACCACTTCTTCTGACTCTGTATTCAGGCGCATCCTTGACGGGATTATCGGGGTCTGTATCCGTTCTTTCCGCAGCAGTCACGGGATTTTTTTCACTGCCTTTAATCTTCTTGACCTTCTTTTCGGTAAGCGCCACTGTATTTTTGGGCACGGCCTTTACATAATAATAGTATTCATCATCTTCAAACTGGACCCGTTCCGTTCGCGTATAGTCCACATTGAAAACAAAGAACTTAAGTATTATCGCAACGATCAGTGCCATGATACTGCCTATTATCAGGCCGGCTATGGATATCCTGGTCTCAAAACGCAGATCGCCCACAAGTATGACGACTATATCGATAAGCATGCCGGTGATCATCGCTATGGTCCAGCAGTGGTCAACAGGCAGACGGCGGATGATGTATACCACCAGGATGGTTATGGCAAAAGCCGCTATCTCCACCCTGTTGCTCATCATCGCATCAATAAGCACTCTCAGCTTGTCCAGCGCTATTGCCGAATCCCCTTCCTGCGTCATAAGCGCGGAAGAATTGCCTGCGATATAATGCAGCAGATGGTAGGTAACAACGCCGCAGCCCGTAGAGATCACAGATGTAGGCGCGCCCACCAGGCCTGCGCAGATAGGTATCACATAAGGGATCTTCAGTATAAAGCACAGTGGTGTCATTATAAGAAGAATGGTATCCTTAGGCGAAAATCTGAAATACATGAGGAACATTATCAGGAAAATGATCCCCGTTATCATTACGGTTTCCAGCGAAAGCGCATACAGATGCAAAAGCAGCACCAGCACACTGATCACCAGTATAAAGTTCATTGGGAAAAACGAACACAGTAATGAGAGTATCAGCGTGATGGGGAGCGACGTAAGCACAGCCGCGAAATTAATATTCCTGTTTATCATCCGGAAAGAGACAAAAGCAAGTATAAACTTGAGCGCAGGATTGCAGAAACCTTCATACCTGCTGTAAAAGCTCTTGATCCTTTCCCTTATCATCAATAAATAAGTCATGTTCCACCTTTGTTCATCTCTGCCCGTTCGGTCTCCTTGCGGTACATCGAAGCCAGACGGCGCAGATTATTATTATATATACGCAGGTTCCTTTTGGCCCTGCGGTATCTCACAACATAAACTATATACGTAACAATGGAATATGCGCCCACCGTTACGAGATAGCGTATCAGCACGGCCTTGCCGAAAGCCCACAGATCGATCTCATAGATGTTCTCCATGAACAGCTCAAAATCATGGGCGAGATAAAGCCCAAGGATTATGGCAAAAGTAACCGTCCCGTAAATAATGGACTTGACTATCTCTTTTGCAATATAATCCCCGCGAAAATAAGAGCCTATGGCCATACTTTTTTTACCTTCCCCCGCTTCAAAGGAGGCAAGGCGCGTCATTAATTTTATTCTTGATTCGTTAAGCATCTTTAATTACTTCCGGGAATACATCCTGGCGGCAGAATTTGCGCCGCCCAATTCGGGTCCCTTAGGCGCCTCGGGCTTCCTGCCGGCTGCACCCAGACTGTTTGCGGTGTCATTCTTGCATTTGCCACAGAAACGCCCGGTAAAAATAGGCGCCCCGCAGGTCTCACAATAAAGCTTAATGGGCGAATCGCTGGCGAAAACCAGTCTTTCTTCACGCACCCAGTGTTCTACCTGGCGTTCCTCGACGTCACATGCAGCAACTATCTCCTTCATGGTAGCCGATCTGTTCAAACGGACAAACTCCTTTACCTCCTGGAATTTTGCCTCGATCTTATCCTTACAGGACTGGCATATGGGAGGTCCCGCCACATAATTAAACAGCTTTCCGCATTTTTTACAATTTCTGGCATTCATGAGATCCGTCTCCCCTCCGGCTGATACTATACGCCGCTGCCTATAGCCAGCGTCACAAAATATACTTTCCTGACTCCCGACGCTTTTAAAAGCCTTGCCATGGCGTCAATAGTAGCGCCTGTTGTATATATGTCATCCACAATAACGACTGTACCTAATTTTACTACATCTGTCCTCATAATGAAAGCATTTTTTAGGTTTATTTGTCTTTCTTTTGCATTTAACAGCTTCATCGGACGGGTTTTTACAGCCCTGCGTATAAGGTCTTCTCTCACCGGCAGTCCCAGCGCCCTGCCGCAGCAGCGGGCTATTGCCGCCGCCTGGTTATAACCCCTTCTGCGCTGTCTGGATGCATGAAGCGGCACCGGGATAAGTGCCTCCGCGCCCCACTGCTTTATGGCCGGTCCCAGGCGTCTGGCCATCTCCCTGCCAAAAAACTCCGCATACTCCGCACGCCCGCTGTACTTAAGTCTGTAGACAGAGCTTCTTACAGATGCATACTCATACATTGCCAGTCCCCTGTCATAATAATGCCTGCGCCCTTTGCAGGAACGGCAGTATTCCGTTTCATCATCCTTGAGCTGCGCCCCGCACTTCATGCACCTGGGTTCCCTGACCGGCTTAAGAAGGCCCCTGCATTCGGCGCAGACGCCTTTCTTCCTGTCATCGGGAGTCATAGCCCTGTCACATACGGGGCATCTGGGCGGAAATATCAGATCGCATATCTTTGCATGCAGTGCCTTAAGCATCATCCCTGCTGCCGGCCTCCTTTATGCGTTCACACAGCGACGTATACCTGTGCTGCACATGATCGTTATCTATCATCTGCTGTATCCTGTCGTTACTGCCTATCATGATCACGCAGCGTTTGGCCCTGGTGACCGCCGTATATAACAGATTCCGGGACATGAGCATCTCCGGCCCCGAAAGTATGGGCAGGATAACAAGGGGATATTCGCTGCCCTGGGACTTATGTATGGTCACCGCATAAGCCAGCTCCAGCTCATCCAGCTGCTGAAAAGGATAGTACACCCTCCTGCCGTCGTCAAAATGCACCTCGACCAGCTTAAGATAAGAATTTATGCGGGTAATGACTCCCACATCGCCGTTAAAGACTCCGCTGCCCGAAGCAACGCAGACATTGTGATCTCCGGTTATCTCCCATTCAAGCTGATAGTCGTTTTTGATCTGCATGACCTTATCGCCGTTTCGGAATACCTTGTCTCCGTAGGTCACTTCCTCCTTGCCGTCCGCAGCCGGATTAAGGCGCTCCTGCAGCATCGCATTGAGCCCTTCGACTCCCAGAAGCCCCTTTCTCATGGGCGTCATGACCTGTATGTCTCCGGAAGCCAGTTTAAGCCTGCGAGGCAGCACATCTGATATCAGCTGCACCAGATATTCCTGTATCACCTCAACCCTGTCCTTTTCCAGCAGGAAGAAGTCCTCATGCTTGACGGAAAGATCCAGATGTTCTCCGCGGTTTATCCTGTGGGCGTTCTCCACTATATGGCTGTCTCCGGACTGTCTGAATATCCTTTGAAGACGCACCACCGAAAATTCTCCGCTGTCCATTATATCCTTGAGCACCTGCCCCGGACCCACACTGGGCAGCTGATCCACATCCCCTACCATGATAAGCCTGCTGCCGGGCGCGATAGCCTCCAGCAGTGCCTTAAGGAGCCATATATCCACCATGCTCATCTCATCTATTATGACGCAGTCGGCTTCGAGAGGCTCATCCTCATTCCGTTCAAAGCGCATTTCGCTCTGGTCAGCTCCCATCTCCAGCAGCCTGTGGATGGTCTTTGCCTCATATCCCGTAGCCTCGTTCATTCGTTTGGCCGCCCTGCCGGTAGGAGCAGCCAGCACAAACTCAAGCCCCTTATCCTGCATGCGCCTTATGATCGCATTGATCGTTGTGGTCTTTCCGGTTCCGGGTCCGCCGGAGAGTACCAGTATGCCGCTCTCATCGCTCAGCTTTACCGCTTTTCTCTGCAGGTCATCAAGTTCCATCCCCATGTCCTTTTCCAGACGGGGCAGCCAGTCATCGTCGCCGTCATCGCTCTTTGCATATGCATCCCTGAGCTGCAAAAGCTTTTCTGCGCAGAATCTTTCCGCCCTGAAATATCCCGGCAGATAGATCCTGGTCCCTTCAGCGCATTTCTTTATCTCTATCTTATGGTCAATAGCCATTGCGGGCAGCTGCTCCCTGATAAGCTCTTCATCCAGGGAAAGCATGCCGGATACCCTTTCGCATAGTTCATCCATAGGGAAATAGCAATGTCCCTCCGCCGCTTCATTGCCCAGTTCATAGATCACTGCGCTGCAGATGCGGTACTCCGAATCCATGCTTATCCCCGCCTTAACAGCTATGGCGTCAGCTTTCTTAAAACCGACGGCCGGCACATCCTCCGCCAGTTTGTACGGATTGTTCTTTATGACATTGTATACATCATTACCGTAGATCTCGAATATCCTGTCCGCTATGGTCAGGCTTATGCCGTATTGCTGCAGAAAAACGACCGCATTCCGGCGGTCGCGCTTGCCCGCAAGCTGTCCTGCCAGTTCCTGAGCCATACGCGCAGATATTCCCTTTATCTCGGCCAGCCGCTCCGGCTCTTCCTCCATTATGCGGAAGGTATCATCCCCGAATCTGTCCACTATGCGCACAGCCATCTTTTCCCCCACGCCCTTAACGGCGCCGGAGCTTAAGTAGCGTATCACAGAGATCCTGTCAGACGGAGGGACCGCTCTGATAGAAGTAAACTTGAACTGCTTGCCGTAGATGTTATGATCCACCCAGCTGCCTTCAAGCTCGACGGTCTCACCGACGCTGTAATCTTTTGCAGGCCCCACGCAGGTCCTGCTCCCGTCCGCAGCCGCAAGCGTCATAACGGTATAACCGTCTTCGGTCTGATAAGTGATATGATCGATATAACCTTTAAGAGTCTCCATATTAAAAACTATCGCCCTCTTCATTTTCTAAAGAGGGCGATTTTTCATTCTCCTTCCGTATTGCCTGTCACCGTTCCCGATGCGGCCTGTTTTTCCATTATTTCCTCCAGCGTTATCCCGCCGGCATTCCGTTTCATCTGTTCGTACATCTGCATCGCCAGACTGTTGCTGCCCAGTGACTGTTCCGTCATCTGCCGCGCCGTTTCGGTGATGGCGCCATCCATGAAATAGCTTACCGTCTGATCCTCATTACCGTCAGAAAAAACCTCTGCGGATTTTTTCATGGATTTGATAACCTGCTCCCAGAGATAAGTCTCAAATTCCTTGCAGGCGTCCATCATCTCTTCATCGGTCTGCGCCGCCTTCGCGGAAGACTTGAGCTTATCGGTATTCTGCGCAGCCGCAAGCGAAGATGTATATTCTGTCATGGCAGAAATGTTGGTGATATCCATAATTCTTTCTCCTCATATGATCCCTTTACCATATTTCTTCCTGAACATCGTAAGGAATCCCCCCACATACGTGGGTCCCCCCTTACGAATATCTCAAGGAATCTTCCCATGCTACGCATGGGCCCCTCCTTGAGATTATGGCCCCTTCTTGTGACTTTACTGCTTCAGCTGATTTGCCTGCTGCATCATTGTATCCGTTGTGGTGATAACGCGGCTGTTGGCCTCATACGCGCGCTGTGCCACTATCAGGTTGACCATTTCGTCTGCCAGCTGCACATTTGAGCCTTCCAGATATCCCTGGACCACCTTGCTCTTTGAGATGGTCCTGTTGTCTGCCTCATTTAAGGGCTTGCCGCTGGCTGCAGTCTCTACATAAAGCGAACTGTCTCGCTTTTCAAGGCCGGCAGGGTTGTTGAACTGCCACAAGCCGATCTTTATGTTCATGGACTTGGGATTATTATTCTCATCGGGATAGAAAAGCTCACCGTCGCCCGATATCGTTATCCTGCTGGACATATACTCCTCACCCTTGATAACGATCGGCTGTCCTTTGGTATCCAGAACGGCATTACCGTTGGAATCCGTAAGCTCCAGGCCCTGCGAATGCAGCGCAAAATGGAAATCACCGTTGCGGGTATAAGCTGTGGTGCCGTCCGCAAGCCTTACCCCGAAAAGTCCGTCACCGCCGATAGCAAATGCCGTGTTGTTCCCCGATTCAAGGAACGCGCCCTGGGTAAAGATGGTGGTGATCGAAGAATTGCGCACGCCCAGACCAACCTGCGAATCAATAGGCTTGGTATCGCCGTTTGCACTGGTAGTCTTTGTCTGGAGTTCCTGATAAAGCAGTGATTTGAACTCCATCTGGCCGGTCTTGAAACCTGCAGTATTAACGTTTGCGATATTATTTGATATAACGTCGACCGCCGTCTGCTGCGCCAGCATTCCGGTCGCGCCTGACCATAATGAACGTACCATGCCCTATCCCTCCTTTATCCGTTTATCCTGCCCAGCTGGGTAGCTGTCTGCAGTGAAGTATCATAAGTCTGTATAACCTTCTGGTTTGCTTCGTACTGACGTGAGACGCTTATCATATCTACCATCTCGCGGACCACGCTCACATTGCTGGTTTCCAGATATCCCTGGAAGACCTGTCCGGTAGCGGCTTTCTGGGTGGCGCCTTCTACAGGGTAATAATAATTCTCCCCGTAATGCTCCAGATAGTTATAATCGTCAAAATCCGTGATGGCCAGCTGGGCCACGCTCTTCCCGTCCTGAAAGATAAAACCCTGCTGATCCACTATCACATCCTTGACGGGATCCAGTTTTATCCTCTGGGTAGCGTTCCCGCTCTTTCCCAGCACGTAATCTCCGTCGGTGGTCACCAGATAGCCGTCGGTGGTAAGCTGAAAATTACCGTCACGGGTATAGAATGTTGTTGTTTCCTGATTTTTATTGGTGAATTCCACTGTGAAGAAACCCTTGCCGCCGATGGCCATATCCATAGGTATGTCAGTCACCTGAAACGAACCTTCCGACCAGTCAACATAGCTTTCGCCTATCTTGACGCCCGGATTGGCCTTTCCTATTCTTCCTGCGTAACGGTATCCTTCAGAATCGTCTTTGATCTTATCCACCAGCACGGTCTCAAAGGTCTGGCTGGAAAGCCCTTCCTTCTTGAATCCTGTGGTGTCGGCATTGGCCAGATTGTTGGCCAGATTGTCCATTCGCCTCTGCTCCTGGAGCATGCCTGTATATGCAACATAAAGCCCTTTCAGCATGGATCGTCCTCCATATTACCCGTAACTTAAGGCTTCCATGCCTTTGGTTTCCTTCCCTGCCGTAAACCTGTCATCCTGCCTGAATGCATCTGCGCACGGTTTACTGCTAATTATATCGGACAGCCCCGCAAAAAACTTTATAGTCCCCTGCTTAATGTAATGAAGCAGCCTGTTCTTATGCCTCGTCGTTATAACCTGCCAGAAACTCTATGTACTTTCCTGTTCCGATCGCCACGCAGGTCATGGGCTCGTCGGCAGTCATGGTATTGATATGGGTGCGTTCCTCTATAAGCTCCTCAAGGCCGCGCAGCATGGAGCCGCCGCCTGTCAGCACTATTCCCCTGTCTACGATGTCTCCTGCCAGCTCGGGCGGGGTTTTCTCAAGAACGGAGCAGATGGTATCAAGTATCTGCGAAGTGGTCTCACGCAGGGCCTCCGTTGTCTCATCCGAAGAAACACGAACGGTCTCCGGCAGACCGGATACCAGATTGCGTCCCCTCACGTCCATATAATCAACTTCCGCGCGCTTGTACGCCGTTCCTATATTGATCTTGATATCCTCTGCGGTGCGGTCGCCGACCAGCAGATTATATTTCTTTCTCATGTAACGCACGATGGCTTCGTCAAAATCGTCACCTGCTATCTTGATAGAAGCGCTCTCAACGGTGCCTCCCAGAGATATGACGGCAACGTCCGTTGTGCCGCCTCCGATATCCACGATCATGTTACCCTGGGGCTTGGCGATATCAATGCCTGCTCCTATAGCTGCGGCAATAGGCTCCTCGATAATAGCAACCTTGCCGGCTCCCGCCTGATAGGTTGCATCCTCAACGGCTTTCTTTTCAACTTCCGTAACGCCGCTGGGCACGCAGACTGCCACCCTGGG
>CADAHD010000108.1:0-2716 GCA_902787595.1 uncultured Lachnospiraceae bacterium | reverse complement strand
GAAGCGCAGGCCCCTCTTACCCAGAGCCTTATCCAGGAAATGCTTCATCATCTGCTCGGTAACGGTATAATTGGAGATAACTCCCTGACGAAGAGGGCGCACAACTACTATATTGCCGGGTGTGCGTCCTATCATAAGCCTGGCGTCCTCGCCTATGGCCTTTATCTTATTATCATCACGGTCAAAGGCCACCACAGAAGGCTCCTTTAACACGACTCCCTTGCCTTTTATATAAACCAGTATGCTGGCTGTACCCAGATCTATGCCGATATCAGTGCCTGCCATATATATATAAAACCCCTTTCCACGGTAGAAACGTCCGAGTAAAAATTATAAGCCAAACCTGCTGATTTGGGAAGATTATTTTTTCACAAATATATGCTTAAATAAGCCTGTATATATAGTTGTTTAGCACCATTTGAAGTTCAGGCTTTTCTTGACAGCAGACAGTGTTGTGCTAAAATACTTTTCTATGTACGATACCATTCAGACAAAAGAAACCGTGATACTCATAGCGGTGGATCCCGATGATCGCGAAGATTACAGCTTTAGTACCGAGGATTCCTTAAGCGAACTGGCCGAACTTGCCGAAACAGCAGGTGCTTTGGTCGTGGGCAGGATGATACAGAAACTCCCCGCGCCGCATCCGGGCACATATCTGGGAAGCGGAAAGATCGATGAGCTTAAAGCAGTGCTGGCCCAGACGGAAGCTGACGGAATTATAGCCGACGATGAGCTGTCCAACTCACAGATGTCTGCGCTGCAGCAGCTGCTGGACTGCAAGATCATGGACCGGACCATGCTGATACTGGACATATTCGCTTCGCACGCAAGATCTGCCGAAGGCATGCTGCAGGTGGAACTGGCGCAGCTCAATTACCGCATGACCAGGCTCACCGGAAAAGGCATATCCATGTCCCGTCTGGGAGGCGGCATAGGCACGCGCGGCCCCGGTGAAAAAAAGCTGGAGGCAGACAGGCGCGTTATCCGAAACCGCATCGCCCTGCTCAACCGTGAGCTCAGGGAGCTGCAGTCCCACAGGGACACTACGCGCAAAATGCGCAGCCGCAATAACTGTCCCGTCTTTGCCATCGTAGGCTATACAAACGTCGGCAAATCAACGCTGCTCAACGCCCTTACCGGCGCAGACATACTGGCGCAGGATCAGCTTTTTGCAACCTTAGATACCACCACGCGCAGGTATACCTATCATATAAGCAATAACAGCAGGGAAGTCCTGCTCACCGATACCGTAGGCTTTATCCGCAAGCTCCCCCATCATCTGATCGAAGCCTTCAAAAGCACGCTCCGCGAAACGGAGTATGCGGATTACATCATACATGTCGTAGACGCCTCCGATCCCGCCTGCAGCGGTTCCATGGAAGTAGTCTATTCGATACTTGAACAGCTGAGTATTAAGGGGAAGAAAATCATAACCCTCTTTAACAAAACGGATCTGATCAGCGAAAATGTCGAACTTCGTGATGCTCACGCAAAACGCACCCTGCGCATATCCGCAAAGACCGGCGCCGGCCTTGATAAGATCCCGGAGATACTGGAAGAAATGATCACCGACGATTATATCGCCGTCACGGGGATCATCCCCTATTCAAAGCTGGATATCTTAAATGAGATAAGAAAGAACGGCCGCGTGACTTCCGAAAAATACACGGAAGACGGCGTGGAGCTTTCCGCGATGGTCAGTCCGGCCCTGGCAGGAGTGATACTGGAATGAGCCTGTCCATACTTTTACAACAGATGGGAGTCATCGTAATACTGGTCTCCATAGGCGTCTTTCTTGAAAAGAAAGGCGTGGTCGACAGCCTTACCTCAAAGAAACTGTCCGCTATCGTTGTTGATGTATGCAATCCCGCTCTCATCATGGCCTCGATCCTGTCCGGCAATATCACGGCAACACACAGCGATCTGATCACGGCAGGCATACTGGGCGCAGGCTTTTATCTGCTGCTTATCATACTTGGTTTTATACTTCCCCTGATACTGCGCTCCCGTCCCGAAAACAGAAAATTCTACAATCTGATGACCGTTTATACAAACACCGGTTTTCTGGGCATTCCCATTGCAAGGGCCATATTGCCGGAGAATTCGATCATCTACGTTATAGTGATCAATATATTCTACAGCGTGCTCTTCTATACCCATGGCATAAGGGTATTGAGCGGAAAGAAGGGAAAGACCGAGCTTAAGAACATCATCAATCCGGGCATAATAATGGCTGCGCTCAGCCTGGTGGTATTCTGGTTCAAACTGACGCCACCCCCTATCATCGCCAATACCATACAGTATATGGGCAATGCCACGATATTCCTCTCCATGACCCTGCTGGGCGTAAACATATCGCGTTCGCATCTGGGCAGATCCCTGAAGGATGTCAGACTCTGGGTTTATGTTGTGCTGAGGATGCTGCTCATCCCCATTGCAATAGTACTGACCATGCGCGCTTTAAAATTTGACGATATTTCGATACAGGCAATGTGCCTGATGGCTGCCGTTCCGGTAGGCAACCTTCCCATGATACAGGCCGAAAAAAACGGAGAGGATACAAGCATCCTCTCCTCTGCAATAGCGCTCACAACAGTGGTCTCCATCGCCACCATTCCTCTGCTGCTTTCAATTCTGTAGCATTCTCTTTAAGAACTGTCCCGTATAAGACTGTTTCTGCTTTGCCACTTCTTCAGGCGTGCCCGTGGCTATC
>CADAHD010000107.1 GCA_902787595.1 uncultured Lachnospiraceae bacterium | reverse complement strand
CCCTTCTTTGCGATCAGCTCGGAATGGCTTCCGGCTTCTACTATGCCGCCGTCATCGATGTACATTATCTTGTCGCAGCCTGTTATGGTTGAGAGCCTGTGGGCTATGATAAAGCTGGTACGCCCTTTAAGCATGGCATTAAGTCCGGTCTGCAGCGCTTTCTCCGTCTGCACGTCTATGCTTGATGTCGCCTCATCCAGAACCAGTATGGCCGGATCGGATAAAAGCGTTCTCGCAAAGGAGATCAGCTGTTTCTGCCCCTGTGAAAGAAGCGAGCCGCGTTCCTTAACCTCCGTATCATAACCGTCCTTCATATTCCTGATAAAATCGTCCGCACATACGGTCTTTGCGGCCTTTCTTATTTCCTCATCCGTAGCATCCAGGCGGCCGTAACGGATATTGTCCGCTATGCTGCCGGAAAAGATAAAGGAATCCTGCAGCATAATGCCCATCTGAGATCGCAGCGACTTAAGCGTAACCTTTGAGATATCCTGTCCGTCTATAAGCACGCGGCCTTTATCCAGGTTGTAAAATCTGGAGATCAGGCTCACGATGGTGCTCTTTCCTGCGCCTGTAGGGCCCACCAGAGCTACGCTCTCTCCGGGCTCTACCGTAAATGACACATCGTGCAGCACTTCCTTGCCTTTCTCATAAGAGAAGGATACATGATCAAACACTACTCTGCCGCTGTTCTTATCCGCGCGCATGTCCTTCATCTCTATAGCATCTTCTGCATCATCAACTGTAACTGGCTCATCCATAGTCTCAAAGATACGCTCCAGATAAGCTATGTTATTGATAAAGTTATTGAAGATATTGCCAAGGTTCATAATAGGCTGCCAGAAACGCGAAGCATAACCGGAGATAGCCACGATAGTACCCAGGGTCTCCTGTCCCTGTCCAAAGATCAGCAGGCCAAATATAGCTTACTGCTTTGAACCAGGCGCTGCGGCAGCGTTCGGAAAGCTCACGGAATATCTCCGCATTCTCGTCTTCCCTGGCAAAGATCTGTGTAATGCGCGCGCCCACTATATTCTCCTGCAGATAAGCATTCAGGTTTGAATTCTTATTTGAAACAGCCTGCCATGCCTTGCGCTGCTTCTGCTTCATCCAGAACATGAATACCATCAGCACGGGTACGCCGGCCAGCACTACTAGCGAAAGCTTCACATCCACCAGGAACATGAAAATCACTATGAATATCAGGTTAAGTATCTCCAGCACCACATTTATCAGACCGTTGCTGAGCATGTCGGATACCGAGTTTACATAGTTGACAACCCTGATCAGTATCTTTCCGTGAGGCCTGTCATCATAATACTGGAAGGGGAGCTTCTGCAGATGTTCAAACAGATCTCCTCTGATGTCATAGATTATATTCTGGCTCACCTTCACCATCACGCGTGAACGTATGGTGGTAAAAAGCACGCTGAGTATAAATGCTCCCAGCAAAAGCCCTGCCAGCATATAAAGCCGGTTCATGTCTTTATTGGGTACAGCCACATCAAGGGCTTCCTTTGTGATCATGGGCGCAAGCAGCATGGTGATGCCGCCCAATGCAGAAAGTACCAGCGCCAGTATCATCTTGCCTGCATGCTTCTTTATATATCCGGAAGCCCTCAGCAAATGCCGGAAGTCAAAAGGCTCCTCCAGCACTTCGTCTTCTTTATAGGTATTTCTTCTCAAGCTGCCTCACCTCCCGTCTGAAGCTTCACCAGTTCGGCATAATAACCGCCTTTGGCGATAAGCTCTTCGTGAGTGCCCTGTTCCGCTATCTCACCGTCTTTGAGGATGATTATGCTGTCAGCTTCCTTAGTGGTGGATATGCGCTGGGCTATGATGATCTTTGTACATTCGAAATCCAGCTCCCTTAAGCTTTGCTGTATCTGCTTTTCCGTCTCAAGGTCGACCGCGGATGTGGTATCATCAAGTATCAGTATCGCAGGCTTGACCGCAAGCGCCCTGGCCAGGGATATACGCTGTTTCTGTCCGCCGGACAGACCCACGCCGCGCTCGCCCACTATGGTCTCGTATCCTTCGGGCATTTTGGCTATGAATTCATCCGCAGCGGAATATCTCGCAAAACGCACCACCTGTTCGCGGGTGATATGAGCATCACCGTAAGCAATATTTCCGTCTATAGTATCGGAATAGAGCAGCACATCCTGCGTAGCCAGTCCTATATTGCCTCTGAGCTGCTTTAAATGCAGATCCTGAACATTTATATCATCAACCAGCACTTCACCGTCGGTTGGTTCATAGAAACGCGGTATCAGATGTATGAGCGAGGTCTTGCCGCAGCCTGTCTCTCCCATGATGGCTATGGTCTGTCCGGGCTGCGCAGTAAATGAGATATTCTTAAGCACCGGAAGATTTCCGTCCTCATACTTAAAGCTGACGTTTCGGAATTCAACCTTGCCCTTGAATCTTTCGGGATGATCTATGGCATCTTCATGATCCTTTATCTCTGCCTTTGAATAATAGATCTCCATAACCTTTGCCGATGCAGCAGCAAAACGCTGGAATTCGTTCATGATATTGCCCAGCTGCCTCATGGGATTGGCTATAGCCCAGGTAAGGCCCGAAAATGCAACATACTGACCCATGCTTATCTCACCGGCGATAAGGAAACCGCCGCCCACTACCAGCAGTATCAGCGTAAGCGCATTGGCCAGGGATTCAATATAAGGATAAAACTTAAGCCAGGTATAAGCCGTTGCAATATTAGTCTCGCGGTAATCCCGGTTGCTCTTGTCGAACTGCTCTATCTCGTACTGTTCTCTGGCAAAAGCCTTAACCACACGATTGCCGGAGATATTCTCCTGAGCGATCGTATTCATTCCTGCCAGCTTTTCACGCAGCATTCTGTGCTGGGGCGCCACCTTGTTTTTAAAGAGCACGATGATCCCCAGTATAAAAGGCGCAACTGCTATAAGGCTTAATGCCAGCTTCCAGTTCATGATAAAGAAATAGATCGATACCGAACCCACCAGCACGACAGCTTCGATCATCATCCTGATCACCCATGCCAGCATGTGGCGGATGGCATCCAGATCACCCGTTACCCTGGTCATCAGATCACCCGTGCGGAAGGTGTTATAGAATTTCATATCCTGACGCTGTATCTTATCGTAGAGTAAATTCCTTACACGATACAGCACCCGCTGTGACACATCCTCATAAGCCATGCAGTCCAGATAAACTACCACGACTCTTATGATAGTCAGCCCGACCATGGCTATAAGCAGATTGATAAATACATCGCGGTGAAGGGTAAGATTCTCTGCCGCATTCTTTCCGGTCAGGAATTCATCCACTATACGTGATGAAAAATAAGGCACCACAAGCTGCATGGCATTGTAGACGATCGTCCCAAGGATAGCGATCGCATATAGCCCCCCTGACACCCTCCATGTTCATCCATAACCATGCGATACGCCCCGGTCTTTTACCCGTCTCCTCTGCTTTCTTCCGGAGACCGGCTTCTATCCGCTGTTCTCTGGCTGCATTCAAAGCTTTTTCCTCCCTCTGCGCACTAAAAAAACAAGTGTTTTCACAATTATAAACAAGCATATCTATTATTCAAGGGGTGTTTCTGATAATTAGAAGTTTTTACAAGGAATCTTGGAAGTTTGTTCAAATCAGAAAATGAGGCTGCGCAACTTTACGCAGCCCCGTAACATCCTATATATGCACAATCTCATCACCTGTCTCGGCAGCTATAGCCTCTGCCAGCAGCCTGCGGTGACACTGTTCGGGCGTAGGCTCCGAACAAAGGAGCAGAACCCTGTCATATTTGGAATACTTATTCTGAAAATGCTTTACCATCGCCCTTTTATACATCAGTTCATTGAATCGGACGACATACTGATCCCAGTCAGCCTTTCCTTTCTTATAATCATCCAGAAGCTCCTTATCCGGCGCAAAGCTCAGTTCATGTACGTATCTGCACTGACAAAGCTTATCCAGAAAATAAGTCAGATCCTTGCCTTTGGCAAATCCCGCCAGCTGGGACTGATTGTTCAAACGTATATCGACCAGCAATTCTATCTGATTCTTTTTTATCTTCTCAAAAAACTCCTCTGCGCTCTTCTGGGTAAAACCCATAGTATAGATCTTCATGTTCCCCCACCTTCCTTATCCGCGCCTCTGCGATATCCTATCTCGCTGTTGCGCATTCTGTATGCTTCTTCCAGATATTCTTCTTCCGTTTTATTCTCTTCCTGAAAAAATGAAAGCTGTCCCCTTTCCGGGAAATAGCGGTCCACCAGCATCTTATTCAGCTCTTTCTGCTCCAGTGATCCGCCATCATGCAGGATATGCTTTACGTCCACTCCGGCCAGTTCAAATCCCCGCGCTACCATTATCGCCCTGTGGCAGTCTATCGGATTCTTTTCAGTGCACATCAAAGCTACATTGAATTGCTCCAGGCCTTTGATAACATTGTCTCTTCCCTTTATAAACTGCGGGGATTTCCTGAAGAGTTCAAAATCAAGATACCCCTCAGGATAGAACTCTTCGGCCTCCTGCCTGGCGCCAAAGGATTTAGCCATATGCGTATATTTTATCCCCACATTCAAAAGAGCTTTTTTTAATACATCGGAATTATACTGCGATGCATATCTTGAATAAGGCATACTCCTGACATCCAGCAGATGATCGATCTTATACTGTTTAAGCAGCTCTATCAAATGCTCCTGCGGAAATGTCGAATGTCCTATAGTGTATAACTGTCCCATTCCGTCACTCCAAAGCTCCGTCTAAACGGCCCATGCAGGTCGGACAGGGCTGTTTGCCTTCAGCCTCCATTTCCTGCCATAATGCCCGCTGAAGACTATTTCTGTATCTTTCCAGATATCTGCAATCCTTAAATGCATGAAAATATCCCAGTCTGTTATTAGGGATAGTATAAACCGTTTCAAAGATCTTAGCTACTATCTTGAAATGATCTCTGAGCGTCCGTCCCTGATATTCACGTTCATACAATTCACCAAGGCTTACTATCATAAAAGTATCGCCGAAACTCAGTCTGTCAAAATCCGTCAGTTCGGCAGCATAATCCGGATCCGTTACGGATATATCGGAATACCTGACCCCGTTATACGTAAACGAAGCTCTGTAATGAGCCTGATATCCGTCCTCGTTGTGCCTGTTTTTGGGCTCCAGTAATAAATCTTCAACCTTTATCAATACCAGTGACGAATTATTGGCTATAGCTTCTTCTACCGAAAGCGATTTTCCGGTATTTCCGAAAATATACCGGCTGTCACTTATAGGCGCGCATCTCAAAACCTCATCAATACTTATCCTGCCCAGCTTTACAAACGGAGCAACGGGCACTATATAGTTTTCCGGCTGTATCCTGTAATCCGTCAATGCGTATCTGCCATTATTTGCGTTATAAAATTCCTCATCCACGCGCACAGCATCATTAACTTCTATTATGTCCAGCGGCTCACAGAGTGTTCCGTCCTCATATACCGCTTCCGCATTTGTTATCTTCATTTTATAATGCTGCCCTAAAAGACGCACCCAGTGGGTACGATCATCATAATCCAGTCCCGCAATGCAGTATCCGCCTTCCTCTTCAGTATAATGCTTGTCCGATCTGGTAAGAACTATAACCCTCATAAAAACCTCCATCTATGATATATATTTAAACATTTACTGTTTCCACCACAAAGACCACGAACCTCACCGGCCGTGGTCTTATTGTAAATCTTTGTGTTTATAATATCCGTCTTCTCAAATTCGCTCTTTATTTTTTCTTCTTTGACTTTGAAGCCGGAGCTTCTTCGCCACCCTCTATCCATTTATAAAGGCCTGCTCCGATCGCTGCTCCGATAAGGGGCCCTACGATAAATGCCACAACTTCCGTAATTCCCTTTGTATCGCCGCAGATAGCAGCTACGATAGCGGGGCCCAGAGCTCTGGCCGGGTTAACAGAAGTGCCTGTGATACCTATGGATACGATATGCAGAGCTACCAGCGTAAGTCCGATGATAAGTCCGCCGAAAGATCCGTGATTCTGCTTCTTTGATGTAACACCCAGGATGGTTGTAACAAAAATGCAGGTAGTAACAACTTCAACCAGAATGGCTACCATTATGGGAGATGCTGCATCTGCAGGAAGGCCGTTGCATGCAAAATGCTCTGTCGCATCAACAAATCCGCCCGAGCCGCAGATCACTGCCAGAATACCGGAACCGAAAGTTGCGCCCAGCACCTGAGCCACTACATATCCGACAAAATCCTTGGAATCCATGCCGCCGTTGATCAGCACTGCCAGTGAAACCGCAGGATTAACATGACCGCCCGAGATATTACCGAAACCGTATGCCATAGCCACTATGGCAAGTCCAAAGGCAAGAGCAGTCAGGAGATAACCGCAGCCATTCGCCGAATCGCACCCCACCAGCATTGCAGTACCGCAGCCTATAAATACCAGGATGAAGGTACCAAAAAACTCTGCTACATACTTCTTCATTGTAAATACCCTCCTATTCTTTTGATCCCACTACCCGGGACTACTTTTTTATTCTATACCTTTAGGAAAATATTTACAATAAAAAATTTACGGTAAACCTGCACCTATGCCGGACCGGTCACTCAGCTTTCTCCATATCAGCCAATGCATTCCTGAGTGCTATGGAAAGCTGATCTGCGCATGAAGTTCCTCTCATGCCACACTGGTTTCCTTCCAGTATACCGGCTATTTCCGAAGCTTCCTTGCCTTCTACCAGCCTGCCGATGGCTTTAAGATTGCCGTTGCAGCCGCCTTCGAACTTAAGCTCATGAATGCGCTTTTCATCATCGATCTTGAAGTAGATCTTCTGGGAACACACTCCCTTGGGTGAAAATACATAACCTTTCATTTACTGTTCCTCCTATTCTGTTAAGATCCTTCGCTTACCTGCGCTTTATCATTCTCTTAAGCTCAGACACTGTTACTGCTTTGAATGCAAGCAGCATGACAACATATACGGCTACGGCCAGGATCATGGATATGATCATGGCTATCAGCATGCCTGCGATACCCTTAAGCAGCGTGTATGCCGCAAAGGTCACCACGCCCATCACGAGAGCTGCGCCCAGCGGCTTTATAAAGCTTTCCGTCCATTTTATGCGATGGTTGAGTATCTTTAATATGCTGTGGCAGTTAAGTATGCATACCAGCAGCGGGAAGCTTACATTTCCTATGACCAGCGAATAAACACCCAGGTCCGTAAACAAAAGGCAGCCCGAAACTATAAACACATGTAAAGCCAGCGAGATGCCTGAATGCACTACAGGAAGACGCATCTTATCACAGCCCTGCAGTATTGAAGTGCTCAAAGTAGAGAGCGCATAAAATACCACTGCCGAAGATCCCGTGCGCAGCAGCATCACTGCCGTATCCATCATATCTCCAAGCCTCGGAAAGAGCACACCCATCACCGGTTCTGCCAGGACCGCAAGTCCTGCAGCAGAAGGTATGGCGATCAGCATATTGACCTTGATCACCGCATCGGTCTTTCTCTTTACATTCTCATCCTCGCCTCTGGCGCGGGAAGCCACTATGCTGGGAAGCGTGGCGCTGGCCATGGCTGTGGCTATCGCCGTAGGCAGATTTATCATCTGATTATACTGTGTATTAAAAACTCCCTGCTGAATGGTCGCAGCTGTCTGGTCTGTCCCTTTAAGCACCATGAGGTTTCCGTAGATCAGATCGTCCAAAGTATATCCCAGCGTATATATGCTCTGGCTTATGATAACCGGTATCACGGTCAGGACTATGGCTTTTATGATAAGCTTATGATCCTCCGCGGGCATATCCGCAGTATCCGGCCCGCCTTTTTTCTTAATGATCACCTGTCTGATCACGAACAGTATAAAGAAAAATATCAGAGCCGTAGCAGCGCCGAAAAGCGTGCCGAAGGTACCGCCCATGGCTCCGTAGGCCGCCGCATTACGTCCTGCGGCTATACTCACAAAATAGGACGCCGCCGCCACACTAACTACCGCATTGACGATCTGCTCAATAACCTGTGAAAGCGCTGTAGGCAGCATATTTCTGTGTCCCTGAAAGAAACCGCGGCAGCATCCCAGCATGGCAACCACAAATACGGTGGGCGCCAGCACGCGAAGCGGCATCTCCAGCCCCTCTTTCTGATAAAGCCCCGCAAAGAATTCCGCGCCGAAATACAGAGCCAGCGAAGCAATAAGTCCCGTACATATGGCAAATATCAATGCGACATGAAAAAGTCTGTGGGCATTCTTGTTTTCGCCTTTTGCCAGACGCGCGCTCATAAGCTTGGATATTGCCAGAGGCATGCTGTAAGAAGAAAGCGTAAGCGCTATATTGTAGAGCCCGAAGGCTACCGAATACAGGCCGTTTCCCGCATTTCCCATAATATTGGCCATGGGGAT
>CADAHD010000106.1 GCA_902787595.1 uncultured Lachnospiraceae bacterium | reverse complement strand
GAAGCTTCAAAACAGCCGGGGTGAGAATGATGAGGATAAGCCCAGTATGATGATCAGATATAAAGGAGTTTCGGAAAAGGTTTTTCTTTCTGATATCATATATGCCGAAGCTTGCGGAAGAAAAGTTGTTCTGCACAGGATGAATGATCAGGTGGAGTATTATGGAAAGATATCCGATCTTGAGATGATGCTTGGAGGAGATTTTTTCCGGGTTCACAGAGCTTTTCTTATAAATCTGAAATATGTCGTTAGATATGGGGCTGACGGTATCACGCTGAAAAAGGGAAATGTCAGTATATCAAAAGCAAATTACCCTCTTTTTGTGAAACGCTTTTTACAGTACAGCGCCGAAAAAGCTGTGGGAGAGAATGATAAATGAAGCACGATCCTGACTGGTATCAAAATGTATTTGAGGTAATGAACACAGCGGAGCTGCTGCTGGTATTTTTGCTGTTCGGATTCTGTTTTGCCGTTATGATCAGGCCTTATATGAGAAAGAAGATTACGGTTATTGCTTCAGGGATACTGACTGCTGCAGGAGGAACGATCATTTGGATCCTCAGTGGCAATGGTGGGACATTTAGCTATTCATTCGTGGTGCTTTCGGCGTTTATTCTGATGTATCTGATGGAAAAAGAGAAGCCGCTGCAGAAGATATTTCTTTGCGTGATGTTTCTGACGCTGCGTTTTATATGCAGTGCAGTTCTGGTGGAATGGGGGCTGTTTTCTATATGGTTTGACGTTAATGTGGGTGATATCAGTACCGGAATGGATCCTGATCAGATAGTGGTCTATTATGCATTTTCGCGCCTGATATCGGTGATGGCCAGAACGCTGTTACTATATCTGATGATACGGCTTATTCAAAAGGCATATCATAGAAATGATGAATTGAGCATTCAGGAGTTGTTTCTGCTGTTGATACCCACTATAACCCCTCTGCTGGAAGGAACGGTATTTCGTGAATACATGAATATATATAATCAGGGAGTCGAGAACGGGTATATCAAAGAGAATATACCACCGGATATTATGCGGTTTTTGCTTTATCTTTTCAGCTATTTTGCGGTGCTTATGGTAGTAGTTTTGTATGAACGTGTTCGGAGGCAGCAGGAAGAAAATGCCCAGATGCAGGCCCTTGAAAAAGAGATCGCCCAGATACAGAGAAGCATAGAGCAGACAGAGATCCTGCATGAACAGATCAGGACGCTCAGACATGATATTTCAAATCATCTTATGACAATGGAACGCCTTACCGAAACTGATAATAATGACGAAGCCAGGCATTATCTGAAACGCCTGAAGGAGGAGTTTTCGGCAAGCCTGGAAGGGATACGATGCGGTAATCCGGTGATAGATGCCGTGCTTGATGCCAAACGGGATATGGCTGTAAAGAATGGTATAGCGTTTCAATGCGATTTTCTTTATCCGGGGCAGCCGGATATAGATGTATTTGATCTGAGCGTATTACTTAATAATGCGCTTGATAATGCGTTGAGAGGGGCAAACGGCAGGGAACCGTGGATAAGGATAAATGCTAAAGGTCATGAGCGTTTCCTTACGATCCTTGTTACTAATAGCTATACCGGTGAGAAACTTCACCTTGATGCAGACGGATTTCCGGTCAGTACAAAGGAAGGGGAGGGGCACGGCCTGGGACTAAAGCTGATACGCCGCATATCGCATCGTTACAATGGTGAGACAGAGTTTATTCAGCGTGAAGGAGAGATAGAGCTGCGCATTCTCCTTCATGAGAAGAATACATAAACTTTTCGTAACTATCGGATACATTAGAAGGTCTGTTCATTACAAGTCTATTGTTTTTCTTTAAAACCATCCGTACTATTTATTATACGGGATAAGGATATCCCTGACACTTATGGCTTTGTATGATTTCAAGGAGGAAACGTTATGGCAGGTATAGGCGGTATCAATTCGGGAATTGACTATTCCGTATTCTTTGGCGGTTCGTCCACATCTTCAGCAGACGGCGTAGATCTGACATCATATATGTCGATCAAGAATGGCAGTTATCGCAGACTTTTGAAGAATTATTATGGCAGCCAGAAGGCTGAGGCAAAATCAGCAGTTGGAGATACGGGGGCAACGCTGACAAAGATCCGTTCTGCTGCAGACAATCTTCAGAAAAAGTCTGATGCATTGTCCTCTGACAAACTCTGGGCTACGACAGAAAGCGTGGATGAAGGAACCGGAAAGGTCACGGAAACCTTGACCAACCCGGAGGCTCTGGTAAAAGCGGTAAAGGAATTTGCAGACGCATATAATAAGACAATAGATGCAGCTGCGGGGTCAGAAACCAAGGCTGTTCTGCGTTCCGGTGGGTGGATGGATAACATGTCACGTAAAAATGGGCGTCTGCTGAATGAAGTTGGAATAACGATAGGCTCTGACGGCAAGCTTTCGGTTGATGAAGATGAATTGAAGAAAGCGAATGTCACCACATTAAAGAGCCTGTTCAAGGGAGTGGATTCATATGCGTCAAAGGTCTCGGCAAAGGCTGCGGCTATAAGCAATTCGGCGGCACGGACAGAGAGTACCTATGATTCCGGTGGGAATTGGAACAATAATATGAGTACAATCGCTAGGTCACAGATCGATTCGGTTATAGGAGGAGATAGTGATAAGGAGACTTCGGTAAGCAAAACCCGGACCGAAACGGAGAATAATATAAAGAGCTTAAAGGAAAAGCGGGAAAAACTGCAAAAAGAAATGAATAAAGCGGTAGGATATGATGCTACCCGTGATTATGAAACTCAGATAAAGAAGCTTGATAAAGAGATAAAAGAGGCTGAAAACAGGTTAAAATACCTTTGAAGAAGGGGAGGTGGATGTTATGGCTATAGATGCGATAAATGGAAATTCAGGTGTTTATACAGGATATTATAATTCCGCAGTTTCCACTAAAGAGAGCAAGGCTGATAGCAAGTCTGATGCAAAAGAAAAGAATGATGCAGCGGCAGTATATGAGAAGAGTGACAGCAAGGTGGAGGCATCAGATCAGAAGAAGATTTATAAGCCGGATCAGGCGATGATAAGCAAGCTTAAGGCGGATGCTGACTCTCATAAAAAACAGCTGCAGGATATTGTTGATAAGCTTATCACAAAGCAGGGTAAGGCTTTTGATATCGCAAATGGAAAGAATCTCAAGAATCTGTATGCCGGTCTTAATGTGGACGCGAAGACAAGGGCACAGGCCCAGGCTGATATCTCAGAAGATGGGTATTACGGTGTAAAGCAGACCTCCCAGCGTATATTTGACTTTGCCATGGCATTAAGCGGCGGGGATCCGGATAAGATGGAGAAGATGAGGTCAGCCTTTGAGAAAGGGTTTAAGAAGGCGACAAAATCCTGGGGAGATAAACTGCCGGATATCTGTCAGCAGACTTATGATGCAGTGCAGTCCATGTTTGATGACTATAAGGAGCAGCAGAAAAAAGCGGCTGATGGTACTTCCGAAATTGAATAAATCGGAAAATATGGTATCATAGAGTTGTATGTATGCGCCGGAAGGAACCAGCATCAGTTACCGGCAAGGAGGCAGAATATGAGCATTTCTATCAATCTTAATGACGCAAATAAGATAAATATGCCCGGCATAGCAGTTGCTTCATCTGTTTCTCAGAAAGAAGGCGAAAAGAAGACTTCTGTGTTCATGGGGGATCTGAATATAGGAAAAGATCCTGTAAAAGAAAAGCTTGAAAGTGCCAGAAAACAGGCTTTTAAGCTTGTATCTGATGCGTATGGTGCAGACAGGGACTTTGATAAGCAGGTGGGAAAGATAAAAGACCTGGCTAAAGAGATGAAAACCGAAAAATTCGCGGCTCAGGAGGATAAAAAGGCTGCCGAGGAGGCTATCGAAGCTATAAAGAAAGAGGCCAATCTTACAGAGTATCAATCACGTATGCTGGAAGCAGGTGAACAGCTGGATACGGCACAGAAACGCATTGATGAAGCTGATGCTGCGCTTGTTGCTACAAGACAGAGTCTTACAGATGCAGCGCAGGAGAAGAATAAGAATCATGCCATGGTGGATGCCCAGAATGAGGCAGAAGCCATCATGGATGCTGCAGAGAAGTCAGTTGTTGGCATGATCATGAATGATGCCAAGGACAAAATCGACGAAAAGGCACGTGAGGAGCAGGAAAAAGCCGAAGAAAAGAAAGAAGAGGAAGAAAAACAGGAGAAGATCGAGGCGGAACGTGCCGAGAAGAAGGCTATCCAGGAAGCTCTGGCGGAAGGATCTAAAGAGGCGGTGCAGGAGGCCAGGGATCAGAGCAGACAACGTGGAAATGATGATCTTGAACTGACGGATGTATTGGGAAGTGATCCTATGCAAAGAATCGAGAACGCCGGCAATGTAAATGCTGCGCTCGATGAGCTTAAGAATAAGATGGCACTGATAGATGCGGATCTTAAGGGTATAAAGATCGATGAGTCGGTATAAATATCGGTGCTCCTTTCCTCCTTATTTAATTTGATTTTTATGTTTTTTCATCCTTCAGGTCCGGCTGCTACAGTACATATTATACCACAAAAGCCCATGAATTGTTAATTCGGGGCTTTTTTGAGGCGGAGCTCAAATATCCGTTATTGGAGTATCTTGACTATACTGATCCCGTTGATTTTGGCATGGATTATGTTAGAATGAGTCTATATAAGAATGGAAGCGGTAAAGATGGACGCCAGAGGAGGTAAATGATGAGCTCAGAGAAAAACCAAACAAAAACCGTTGATCCGGATTTCCCGTTTTACAATGAGAACCCGAAAATCGAAACATGGGGAATACTGATACTTGCGGCGGCAGTGATATATATCACATTATCTATTTTTCTGGAGTTTCAATACCCGAGATATGTTGGCCCCATAGTATTCTGCGCAGTTCCGCTTGCGGCTTTTCTGATAGCGGCACGAGGCAGGATGTCCCTGATAGTCAAAAAGTTCAAAGCCATGGACTTTGCGCGTATTGTTGTGACACTGATCCTACAGTTTGCGTTTACCCTGTCGATTGGTGTGATCCGCACGCTTGTGTTCCATACGGAGCCAACGCCCAATTCCATTATGGACGCCGATATGGACGCAAGCTTCTGGCTCCAGATACTTGTACAGCTCTTCGGGGAGGAATTATATAAATTACTGATTTTTCTGGTAATTCTGATCCTGATATATAAGCTGACCCAAAAGCGGACGCTTTCCGTTGTGGCAGCAACGGTGATCACGCTTCTCTGCTTCGCCCTTGCCCATGCTACCTCATATGACTTTAAATGGGGGCAGATCCTGATAAATCAGGGAGTAGCAACATTTTTCTGCATGTATAATTATCTGAAGTCCAAAAACATATTAACATCCTATCTGCAGCATGTGTTGCTGGACGCGATTCCTTTCATCATGGCAATGGCCGGCGTGTTCGAATCGTTTCAATGATCCCGAAATGCCCTGAAACAGGGCAGAAACATCAACCCGACATGTCTGTCCGGTGGCAAAAACACGGGGTTAAATACGATTTTGAGATAGTTTAGTAAAAACACGATTTGGTGAAGGCACGGGCATGATCATATACCTACGGAAGAAAACGCCCGCACGGACAAGGATAGAGCAGATCATAAATGTAAGTATGAAAACCTGAGAGAAAGAGGTATACGATATGCAGATAACAGATATTATTAAATTATACTGTCTTCCGGCGCTGCTGATAGTGATCGGTATTTTGTTTATCGTACGCTGGCATTTCTATGCACGGGGATATAAGAAAAAATACACCCTTGCGGTAACCGCAAGGGCCGCTGAGCCGGAACGCACGGTATTCTTTGTGCCGCTGATGGTGTATGAAGCCGAAATAGATGGTGTGATCGAGACACTGTATGAGGTTCCGCCCATCGGAGCGCCTGCATTGCAGCTTCCTCCGGGGGAAGAGGTAAAACTCTGTATCCATCCTGATCCCGAAAAACGTAAAACGGTGCTGTTCACCGAAGAAAGCAGACCCTTTGTCAATGAACTCGCAGCTCCTTTCAACAGCTTATTCTGCAAGCTGATGGGACTGGGCTTCATACTGACAGCGATAGTGATAATAGTGCTTCCTTCTATAATGTGAGCTTAAATCAACAGGGGCGGATAACCAAATACTGATATGGTTTCCCGCCCTTGATGTTTATAAAGCATTCCGCTCCGGCTGCTGATGAGTCGGAGCGGAAACTTAAGCCGTATTAATTCCGGCCGATCGCCTGATCTACTTCCGCCTCCGTAGCATAAGCACCCACAAAACGCGGGTCAGTCTTTTCCGTATAGATGTAAAACATCCCGTCGATATAGAAGATCAGATACTGGCATACATTATATTCGTATACCGCACCGTTTACCCGGGTGCCATCCTCTGCCCAGTGGCTGGAAAAGAATTCGTCATAGGGAGCTTCCTGGTACTCATCGATGCTGCGGATCATAAAGGAATTGTGATAATTACCGTTTCCGCCGTTTACAGTATATTCATCGCCTTTTTTGATCTCGATCATGTGTCCGTCATCAAGCGTGCAGCCGGTCAGCTTATTCTGAAAATTCTCATCCAGGATAGGCTGCCAGGAGTTTAGGCCTATCTGGCCTGCATAGCCCAGATAGGTATCTCCCATACGGAATACAAACACATGGTGCCCGCTGTGCTTTTCCATAACAGCTGTTGTATCCGCGAGCACCGCCATTCCCATAGCGCTTTCCGCCTCAAGAGAAGTATTAAACTGATCGACAAGGATCCCGCTGTCATATACACGGTATCCCTCATAAGTACGCAGCACTACGTACTGCCCATAGTATTTAGGGCCTACGGGATATTGTTCATCCGGATCATAAGCATCCACCATCCCGTTACTTACCGCATCATCGCAGGAATACAACTGATAGCTGCGGACCTTGCTGATCGCAGGATTCCCGCAAAAGCCTGCGACGCCGCCGTAGTTTAACACTACATCCGCGGTGACAGTGGCAAAGTCACCATCGGTCATGGCCAGCTTTGCGGGGGGAGTACCCACAACTTCCGACCAGCCTGCACCATTTGCGCCCTTCGCTATATATTTATCTCCGTATCTGAAAACGATCAAAGATACGTTTTTCTGCTCGTCCAGCGTTATTTCATCGGGATAATGAGCTCCGCCGGATGTTCCCCCTGTACTTGTGATACCGGCACAGCCGCTGCACAGTATAACAATGACAGCGGTCAGTATAACATATTTTTTAAACATAAGGATCTCCTGTATGATCATATTTTATGATAGGGATACGAAAAACCGCACGCGCATTTATGGTATTATCGCATTTTTAAACGTAAAATACCACCCTCCGGTACCTATGGCCTGAAGATAGATGGAAATAAGAACTTTACAACATGAAATAAGAAAGGTATTGTAGGTGATAGAATCGAGGTGACTATATGAAGAAAAGAATAGTTTCAGGAATACTTATATTGGCTATGCTGCTGTCAGTGGCAGGATGTGAGGCGGATAGTGATTATCCGGGTGTGGACAGGAATGCAACGTATTCGATCACGGATCAAGAATACAAATGTATCGGATACGCATCTATGAGTCC
>CADAHD010000105.1:7790-15391 GCA_902787595.1 uncultured Lachnospiraceae bacterium | reverse complement strand
TATTTACAGGGAATTTCGGAAATGAAGAAACAATCAAAAGTACCGTAACTTATCGTAAATTATCGCAGTTTTTTGGAAAAATGGTGTAGTAAATGGTGTAGTAAAAGAGTGTGAAAGATAAAATGGTGTAGTAGACAGACCGGAGCCTGGTTTTTTATGTGTCTTTGAATTCTTTCTCTCTGATCCGCTTTAAGAAGTCTTTTCTCAGATCATTTCTGGAATGGAAAAGCAGCATATCTGATCGTGTCAGTTTGTTGGCATCATATCGTTTCTGGAGTAAAGCCAGAGTACAAATAAGGTCAGCTGCCTGAAACAGCCGATAATTAATGGGCGATACTTTGCGCATTTCAAAATCAGATAATTCAGTTGCCAAAACAGCATTAAGCATTCTGGTTATTTGCCGTTGGCCATTATCATAATATACTATAACCTTATCAAATCCCATAAAGAACCCTATGTGATTACGTAAGAAAAAGGAAATATCCTTTGCCATCCTTGCTTGAAGCTTCAGGTCATCATCAAAGTGAAATTTTTCATAGATGAAGGTTTTGTATAGGATATCGGAATGCAGTACAAAATAATATAGCTTTGTAAAAAGAGCTCTTCGTTCGTTGGGCTCTACGTTCTTGTAGATTTCTTCTCTTTGAATCAATGGTTCGGGATGGATAGCAGTGTTTTCATATCCCATGTTTTTCAGGTTTTCGTCTAGAATGCTTAGTTGCTTGGAAATATCTATATCCTGATCATGAAATATCATGGTTACAGCATAATAAGGGGAATGCTTTGCATATTCCCCAAAATCACCGCTTTCATCTACAAAAATGCTTAATTCGTGCATATTGTTTCACCATAAAAAACGGCGGAGAGACTCCCCGCCCATTCGGTTGGACCAAGATCTTTCGACCAGCCCACAACAGGCATTGCCTGTTACAGATAATTTAGCAAATGTAAGAAATAAATCAATACGTTTTTGCGCTTTGATATATTATTTTGATAAATGTAAAACTATGATTTGTTCGATGATCTCATTCATATTTTTTATAAAATCTTTCATTTCAGAAACTGTTTTGTAAATAGGGGGTGACTCGTTATAATTCTTATCGCGATATGTTATCTTATATCCGATATTTGGTTTGTTCCCGGTATCCGTAACGTATTCATTATCAATATTTTCAACAAAAACAATGTTGATGTTAGGTAACAGCTTAAAATACTCTAAGCCATAAGAGAGGAATCTGTTTTCGGCTCTTTTATCTTGTTCTGCGCTTTCGCGTTCTAAATCTTCAAGGTCTTTTTCCGTTCTGATACCGCTTTTACCCTCTAAGTATTCCAAACGTACCTCGAACAAAGCAGCCATCTTCACAGCGTGCTCTCGTAATAATCCTTTTTTCCATATTTCTTTTCTAAGATATCCATAATCAAGATTTAGATCTCTTGCTAAATCTTGAAGATTATAGAGCCCTCTTTTACTTTGGCTTTTGCGGTTTGTTTCACGCATTTCCTTTTTTACGCGTTCTCGATTGAATGTTACATAATGTGACTCTGAAAAGTAACTATTTAGCATAATACACACCTCTACACTACCGATATCTGCCTATAATATTTGATTTGTTACATGTTTTTGCATATTCTCACAACCCTTTAATATGATACATTGTGTTACTATCATATTATCACGTGATGTAATGAAATGCAATTGTTGGTGCATAGTAAAACGAACAAAAACAGAGGTTAATATTATGCATTCAGATTTATAGTATTTTTTTCGGAGGTTGTTTAATGAAGAAAAAAACAAATTTAAAAAAACTACTTAATCTAGGTATATTAGAGTATACTAACATTACAACTAAATATGGAAAATATGATATGCCCTATGTATGTTGTAAGACAGTTCCAACAATAGATTATCTAGCGACATACAGCCAGCCGTGCACCTACCACCATTCACCTAATACAGCTGTTACATTTTTTGAGTATGATATATTTTTTGACGGGCTATATGGATTATGGAATGCAATCTACTATGGAGTTCAGGAATTACAGGAATTCTATATAGAACGGTTCCAGGGGGTTAGATACTTCATTGCTCCAGATTTTTCAAAATGCGGAGATGTAAGTGAAGCAGAAAATTATCACCGTCAATTCCGTTCAAGAATCGTTGCAATTTGGTTAACAATGAATCTGCATGCGCTGGTAATCCCTCTTGTTTCATGTGCAAACGATATAGGTATGCAATATATGCTCGATGGGATGCAGGATTGTAGTGTTGTAGCATTTAATGCCAAAGGTCCCATGGGTAACCCTAGGCAACTTGAGATTCTAAAAAGATCAATAAAGAGAACCGTTGATAGCTTACACAAACTCCGCATGATCTTAGTTTATTCCTCATCTCCTGATATTGAAAAAGTACTTTCTATTTTTTAATATGCAATTGATTCCGGAATAGATGTGCAGGTTCCGGACAACATGCTACAGTCGCGTAACAGGCTTTTAGGAGGTGATCAATATGGCATCGACTGAAAGTACTGATTTAGGCCATGGGACTAATGGGGCGCCACAAACAACAATAGAAGAACAGATATATCCAAATGAACAAAGTTCTGTTGAAAAAGATAATACACATACCCTGCCGCCTAAATACAAGCCCTCCCCCAAACATGTTCCTGAACATGGATGGGGTACTGACAATCCAATAAAAACCGTGAGCGAAGGACAGCATTTACTTGATACTGGTATTCACGATGGTAAACAAATTTACAACATAACTAAAGAAGGGAAAATAGTTAAGTTTCAGCCTGATAATACCCCCGAGAATGGCTACCATTCGTATGAAGTCTCAAAACCACGTGATTTACCAACATCTGTTTTAAAGCAAATGCTGGAAAAAGGACTAATCTCCCGGACAGAGTATAATAGACTTAGGAAAGGAAAGAGATAACTATGAACACAAATAAGGAAGATTTTTCGATCAGTTATGCTTTTTTTGATGACTCAAGAGAAACTGAATTATCCATGTTTGTAAACGGCAAAAATATACTGGCTTTCAAACGGAATGGGAAATCCTATACAACACGGTGGAATCTCGATGAACTGGCATTTTGGTTGAGAGAATTTCTCAATAACATGGAAGAAGATCCCTACCCTGTTGAAACAGATGGGGAATACGCTGCTATTAAAGATATAACTGCACGTGATTTTGATTGTGACAATGAAGACGAGTTTGATGCATACTACGATAAAATTGATGCATGGAATCTTCGTCACAGATGGCATACTGCTTCTTCCGGCGGAATTCTTTCAGATGTATACTTTCAGCTTGTGGGTGAAAATGTTGAAATTTCATGGAATAACGAGGATGCCGAAAAAGATGTATCTTTTGATAATGTAATCGGTGGATACAAGGTAAGGAAAGAGCTTTTTATATCAGTGATCAATGATTTTCTAAAAGCCTATGCATTACACTGGTATCATTAAAAACATAGAAAGCATAAGGCAACACTAATGATAAGAAACACATATAAGTAGCTGTCACTTGTATGTGTTTCTTTTTATCTCTTGATTTATAAATTCTATCACCCACAGGAGGGTGTTATCGGAACTGAGATTAAAAGAAAGAGAAAACAAAAGGAAATGATTTTATACAGCTGTATAATAGTGCTGATGCTGTAAAAAGAACGCTGATAGCCGGCTGGGATCGAATACAACCTAAATTTGGTGTTTTAGATGATTATAATTGGAATCTGTGTTATACTTAGAACGCTAAAAAATCTAGGTTTCCAAAAAGCAGATTATGGTAATAATATGAATAAGATTTAAAGGAGAATAACAAAATGAAAAACAGGGTCATACGATTATTTAGTTTTTTGCTTCTGCCGGCGCTGCTGGGAGGAGAAATGCGTCTGCCGGCTGTGAATGCAGCAGATACCGAGACGGGAGAGGTTGCGGCAGAGTTAACAGATGACAGCGCAGAAGATGTAACAGCAGAGGAAGCTGCGACAGATTATTCTGTTTATGGAAATTATGAACAGATTGTCTGGATCGAAGGGATGGATGGTGTGGTGCCTTATCCCGATTCCGAAAGCAACATCCATAAACTGTCCGCTGCTGAAGCTGCGGAATTAACAAAGGCATATGAGGGAGAACTGGTATTTTCCGAAGGGGAATATCTTGCATATGTACCGGATGGGAAGAGTGATACTACCATTACAGTTATCCCTGAGAATTATGACAGCAGATTAAAATATAAAGTAACAGCTTATAATCATCTGGTAGATCAGGATTGTACAGATAAACTCAAAGCCAATAAGGATGGTTCTTATTCGTTAAAGGTTATAGGACTTGAGGCGATCAGCTTTAAGGCTGTAGCGGACGGTGAAAAGGATCCTGTGCCTGAGCATATACCCGGAGGCTATGGACCTTTGGATCCCCAGCCGGAAATAAGCAATGAAACAACAGAACTTACGCTGGTAAAAGGCCAGAAATTCATGCTGGGCCAGAAAGACTGGATAAGCGACAGTAAAAAGACTGTTGCCATAAGTAAGGGCAAGGTAAGCGCAAAGGCTGCAGGCAGTGCAACGATCAAGCGTGACGGACAGACGATCAAGGTTACCGTAAAAGAAATTGCATTTTCGGAAAAAAAGAAAGAACTGTATATAGGCAAGGGGCAGAATGTTGGTCTTTTAGGCGCTGAAGGCATGGATGTGTATTATGACAGCAGCAATAAAGATGTTGTAGGGGTGGACGGAAACGGAAATCTGTATCCTTTCAGCAAGGGAACTGCCACAGTAAGTGCATATGTTAACGGAGTGCAGATAAAGTGCAATGTAAAAGTAAATGATTTTGACAAGTCAAAGAAGGATTTCAGCCAGACTGTAGAACTTGAGCCTTTACAGAGCGTAAACATTAAAATTCCGGGTTTCAAGCCTCAGAAAGCCGTATGGTCATCGGAAACACAGATAGCAGCCGAGAATCTGCCCAAAGGATGCGTTTTCCAGGATTCCGTAGTGAGGATCAGCAAGAGCGGCAAGCTGACTGCTATAGGCGCAGGTGAGACTGTGCTTACGGCAAAGGGCGGCAGCGAAGCTGATGTGACTATCAGGATAAGAGTCAATGATGTGTGGTTAAAAGAAATTCATCTGTGTGTGGGTCAGACAAAAAAAATAAATATCAGCGGATTGAAGGGAAAAGCTGTCTTGACGCCGGAGTTTGAGAATAGGATAAAGATTGACGGCAATAAGATAAAGGGAGTTGAAGCAGGTATGCTGACACTCGAAGCAAAATACGAGGGATTCACTTCTTATATAACGGTATATGTTGATGATCCGGCGATCAAAAAACTGGCAAAACAGGGCAGTGGATATAATTATACACTCAACATGAAAAAGGGTGAGATCATAGATATCTCTCCGGAGGCATGTCATTCCGCGCTGGTGTATAAGTGCAATAAGAGCGAAGTAGCCGCTGTTTACGAAGATGGAAGCTTAATAGCGCGTGGCGTCGGAAAAGCAAAGATCACAACAAAAGTTAATGGAAAGACTGTTACAGTGAAGCTTAATGTAACGGAATAAAGATCAGGGGGAAAACGACATGCTTAACGTACTTACAGAAGAAGAAATAGCGGCATCGCTGTGCGAGACCGGAGAGATCAGGCCTTCAAAAACACTGGATTTTGAAATAGTGGTAGTAGGAGCAGGGGCAGCCGGAGTGCCGGCAGCAGGCTGGGCAGCGGAGCTGGGCGCAAAAACGGCGCTGCTGCAGAAAGAGATAAATGTTGTTTCACAGGGAAACTGCGGGTCTGCGATAATCAAGTCACGCTCTACCGAAGCCGGCATAGCCAAATGGATACATCACACTAACGGTCTGTGTGACTGGCGCGCGGACGTAAAACAATTGAGAGCTTATGCGGATCATTCCGAGGAGGCCATGATGTGGTTCTGGAACAGGGCCGGCATGACCAAGGAAACGGAATATGGTGATGGCAGCAAGGTTGACAGCAATACCGAGAGCGCAAAGCTTTTGAATGACGGCGATAAGCTTTGTGCTTTCATGAGCACCAGCGGCGACTTTACCGGTACATGGAGAGACCGCGAAAACAGTTATGAATATGGGGATGATCATTGCTATTTCTGGGCACCGTGGGTGGGGCCCAAGCCTTTAAATGTCGGCAATGCGCTCAGAAAAGTTGTTGATAATGTAAAGGAGAAATGTCCGAACCTGGAGACTTTTTATCAGACTCCTGCGGTAAAACTGGTAATGAATGGGAACAGGGTAAGCGGAGTGATAGGAAAAACAGCGGACGGTGAGTACATACAGTTTAACGCATCCCGGGCGGTGATACTTGCTACAGGTGATTACACAAATAATCCGGCAATGGTAAAACGCTGGTGCCCAGATATAGCTGAGTTTGATAAAAAGCAGTTTGGCAAGACCGGCGACGGTCACGTACTGGCGATCAGTGCGGGCGCGCGGATGGAAAACCTTGGTCATACAAAGATGATGCATGACTTTGACTCTGCCCTTATGTGGGAAGAGCCTTTCCTGTATGTAAATATGGAAGGAGAACGCTTTACAAATGAATATACCGGCTTTGTGTATATGGGAAATATACTTAAGTACCAGCCGGCTTATAAAGGCAGTATGCTTGATGAAGAGCATAAGGATAAGGGTTCAAAGGGCTGGTATTGCACTATATATGATGACAGCTATATGAGCTGGCCCGACGCTGAGTTTGTAAGCGGCAAAGTTCCGCCTGCGGTGATGCAGAAGTTCATTCCGGGCGCGGTGGAAGATCCCAAAGGTGTATTTAAAAACCTTATAGATCTGCACAGATGCGATACACTCGAGGAGCTGGCCGCTGAACTGGGGATACCTTATGAAAAGCTTAAGGCTACGGTTGACAGATATAACGAGCTTTGCGATAAGGGCTGTGATACGGATTTTGGCAAGCCAGCAAAGTATATGCATAAGATAGAAAAGGCTCCGTTCTGGGGAGCGCGCAAGCATATACGCGTGTCTGCCGAAGTGTCCGGCGTGGTCACAAACGAGAATGCGCAGGCATTGGATGCTAACGGAGAAGTAATACCGGGATTATATTGCGCCGGTAATCTGGGCGGACCTTTTTACGGAGGCGCGGATTATCCCTTCCACCAGACGGGACTGTCTCTGGGCAGATGCTACACCTTCGGCATGATCGCAGCAAAGCATGCTATGGGAGCTTTATAAAACAAGATCTTGTTAAGGGGGCTGTATCACTTCAGCCCCCGATATAATTCCCCCTTAATTGTACTCTTGCCATTTTGTTAGAATGTGATAAAATATCCCCCGTGTCGGATAACATATTTACCATATTAGAATACAGCATCAAAAATGCCATAGCCTGCATCGGAAATACGGATTATCAGCATATCCTTCTCTTGTGGGCTGTGGGTATTATTTTTGTGTGTTTTTTGATAAGCAATATACGCGCGGCTCTCAAGCACCGCAGAAAGATCGTCTGGTCAACAATATCTGCGATCTTTGTTTGCCTTTTGTTCTTTTGCTGCATAGTTGCCGATGCCGAAGGAACGCTGGTGTTCCTTCCGGGTGACACACCGGAGAACAAG
>CADAHD010000105.1:0-7783 GCA_902787595.1 uncultured Lachnospiraceae bacterium | reverse complement strand
TATTATGAAGCGCTTAAGTCCAGCTTCTCCTATTCCCTTTACGGTACAGCGATAATGGAAAAGACTCACGCAACACAGACCGTGGAGTTTACATACCTTGACCTGAATGCTTTGCCCGATCTGATACATGAAAATGTTATGGAAGAGCTGGAGCGTGTGGTTGATGAGCGCAAAAAAGATGAGGTTTATGACGAGAACGAAAACTACAGACAGGAGATACTTGATGAGGTTTATCACGACAGCGTAACAAAGGTTTTGGAAAATGCACAGGACTACTATGTAAGTACCTGCTTGGACCTGTCTCTGGATTATATGAACGGCAAATGGGTTATCAATCCGGCAGACGATATGCTTATCGCCTTTGCGGGAGGTTCCACAGCCGGGGCTAATTATGCAAACAACGCAAAGAGTGAAGCGCTGGGTGAACTGGCCTATATCCCCAAGCACTATACTATTGCGGAAGATGTGCTGCTTCCGCCTGCGCCCAATCGTGATAAATACGGAAAGACCGATGATCCCGAGGTTATTCAGGCCATACTGGATGAATATCCCAGACTTACCGGGATAGATGAGCCTTTCTGGAATAAGGATATAGTATTGCGTGAAGGCAGCTTTAATTATTATGCGGACGAGACCATCGTGGTAATAGCATGGCGCGAAACTTATAACGGAAAGAACTGCACTTTTGCAGATGTTTATATAGCCGATCCTTCACAGCTGCGGCGCAAGCTTACCGAGGATACCTACGGATCCGCTGTGCACAAACCGGCGTCGGCGCTGGCTAAGGAAGCAAATGCGGTAATAGCGTTAAACGGAGATTTCTATAAATTCCGCACCGTGGGTGTGACCAGCTATCAGCGAACCCTTTACCGTTTCAATCCCGGACAGCTGGAGCTCTGCCATGTGGATGCGTCGGGGAATTTAAACTTTACTTATGCAAATGAGCTCAAGACCAAAGAAGAGGCGGAACAGTATATAAAGGATCATGATATCCTTTTTACTCTGGCATTCGGACCTGTGCTGGTTGAGAATTATCAGATACATCCCAGTTCACCTTCCTATCTTCTGGGACAGGTGGGAGAGATCTATTCCAGATCCGCCCTGGGTCAGCGCGGCAGCGGGCATTACCTGCTGATGACCATGAATTATGGCGGCAATATAGAAGATTCAAAGAAAGCAATGTACGACATGGGCGTTGAGAGAGCGTATGCTGTGGATGGCGGACAGACTGCCGAGATAGTGCTCAACAATCAGATGTTCAATCCCGTGGATTACCGCAATGAGCGTTTTGTCAGTGATATCATATGTTTTGATACGGCTTTGCCGGAGGATGAGAATAAATGAACCCGATAGCTATAATCGTTGACAATACACAGATACACTGGGATGCCATAATAATCGTGCTGGCTATACCTGCATGGTTTTTCAGTTTTCATTCGCTGTATACCGCGAATAAAGGCAGCCGTCTGGCTTCGTGGATATTCCTGCCTTTTGCTGTGCTTATGGGCGCGATATCTTCAAGGCTTTTATACTGGTACAGCCATGTGGAGCAGTATAAAGGTTTTTCACAGGCGCTGGAGGACTTTAACATAGGCTGCTTTTCAATGCTGGGCATACTGCCCGGACTTTTTCTGGCAGCAGTGCTGGTAAGATGCCTGCGTTTGAGCAGGAGCCTGCCTGCGTTTCTGGATGCGCTGGTGCCTGCTACGGCAATGGGCATGGGACTTATGTATCTGTCGTGCCTTTTCAACTATAACTGCCGCGGCAAGTTTACCGTGGATATACCGTCAATGCAGCATCTGCCTTTTGCGACAGCGGTCCCCGAGGCAGGAGAGATGAGCTACCGTTTTGCTACCTTTTTATGGAGCGCGGTGTTCATGTTTATTCTGGCTTACGTCTGCACTGAGTTCTACTATATCAAAAAGAAAGAGCATGGTTCGACGGCCTGCTTTTTCCTGCTGCTCTTCAGCGCAGGCCAGTTTATCTTAGACAGCACCCGTTATGATGCAGAGTATTTCCCTTTCAACGGATTTGTGAGCATACTGCAGATCTTTGACGGAGTATGCATACTGGCTCTGACTATAGGTTTCAGTATCCGCGCCATAAAGCGCAAAGGGTTTAAATGGTACTACATTCTTATCTGGCTGGCTCAGGCCGGCGCCATGACCGCCACCGGCTTGATGGAGTATATGGTGCAGCGCTATTCAGATCAGCATCTTAAATACTATGGCTTTATGGGACTTTCCTGCGTGGCTATGTTTGCTTTGGGCTTTGCGCTTTATCTTATGGGCTGCCGCAAGCGTAAAGCTGTAAGAAAAGTAACTGCGGAAGAAGTGCAGGCAGAGACGGCAGTCGCAGACAGGGAAGTATCTGAAGAAGACATGGACATCCTGGATCTGGGTGATACCAGAAATCTGACGCTGGTAGATGCGGATGGTTATCTTAACAAGTCGGTCTCCGAAGTGGACGATGAAGAGTATCTGAGCAGCGAAGATATGGATACGGACATGAGCAGCAGGAAGAGATCAAAAAGACGCCGTCATGCCGATGATGAATATGAAGAAGATGAAAAGCTTGATGAGCGGTCTGCCGTTATGGCGTTTATCGGAGCTGTTCTGGCAGCAGTGGGACTTGGCGCACTGTTTGCCTCGAGAAAAAAAGACTGAACGGAAATTACCCCCAAATGGCGGTAGCAGAGCAAAGAAAAATGTTTTATATTTATCACAGGGTATCATAAGGTATCCTGTGATATTTTTTGTGGGAAGCAGGAAAGAGTGGAACGTTTTAAGATAGCCAACAAAGGAGTATTTATAGTATGCCTTCTTTTTTTTGCGGCGGGGATCATTACATGCATGATACCCGTAAGGGGCTTTGTGCCGCATAACATGTCGGCATTCTCGTACTGCTCGCTGGTGATCATATGGGGGCTTTCCATAAGGAGAAGGATACTTGATATCAAGGTGCGTCACAGGATAATGACGTCCTGCGTATTTATGATCCTGCTTTTTATACTCAGGATGTGCAAGTTTTCATTTTTTCCGGATCTGGTAGATATAGAAGAGATGGTCTGGTATGCCTACTATATACCTATGACTGCAATACCGCTTTTTATGTTTTTTGCAGCGCTTCGTGTGGAACCGGTAAAGAACGCGCAATGGATCGATATAATGGAGAAGGTGCTGGTATGCATAGAAGCAGTGATGTGTATATTCGTGCTTACCAACGGTCTGCATGGCATGGTTTTTGATATACAGGTGCGCCCGGATAAAGAGTATATGCGTAACTGGTTTTATTATCTGATACTGGCGTGGATGGTAGTATTCGGACTGGCAACCTTTGTGATGGTGTTCAGGAAGTGTTCCTTATCAATAGCCAGGAAACGCTGGTATATCCCGGCAATATTTATAGCAGTCGGCATGGTCATGCTTTTCTGGTATCTGATATGCGGGGGTGCGCCTAAGATCGCCGGACATAAACTGTTTCAGCTGCAGGAGGCATACTGTATTCCTTATATTACTGCAATGGAGGGTATTATACAGACAGGCCTGCTTGCAGCCAATACGGGATATGCTATTTTGTTTGATTATTCCGGCATAAATGCATGTATATATGATAAAGGCGGTTCACCTGTGGTTTCTTCGAGAAACTGGAAAGAAGGGGAAGCCGGTGAAGACTATCGTATATGCAGCGAAGATGTTTCGGGGGGATATATCAGCTGGGCGGAAGATATAGGACCAGGAACCGCCTGTACAACAGGATAGCAACAGCGGTGCGTGAGCAGGCTCTCAAGGTGAACGAGCTGCTGGAAAAAGATGCAGAGGATGCTGAAGAGGAAAAACAGGATCTGATGCATGCAGCTATATTAAGCGCTTATATAAAGCGCATGGGAAATATCATGCTGCTTACGGATAAAAACAGTTCTGTCGATACTGAGGAATTATATCTGGCTTTGCGGGAATCTCTGGATTACCTGGCGCTTAAAGGCTGTGTATGCGATGTTGTAAAAAACGGTAACCGTCTTATGCCGTCATCACTTATCCTTTTGTCATATGAACTGTTCGAGGCGGTGATCGAAGATGTGTGGTCAAGGCTTAATTCCTGCGCAGTGAGTCTGGACTGCGAAAACGGATTTGAAATGACGATAGCGCTTGATGCGATGGCAGATTCCATTACTTCCATATGGAAGGACAGGCAGATAAAAGAAGCGGGCGGCAGGCTGACAGTATGGTATGAGGATGATACCCATTATATAAAAATGGAGGGCCTGTCATGACTTATATCGAGATATCTGTGGCGGCCAGAGGTTTTTTGCTTATATTTGCTACGCTGATCCAGTTAATGTACATATACTGTATCATCAGGATGATAGACATAAAAAGATATAAGCCGGATCTGATACTGACTGTTATCATGGCAGTAAGCTGCTTTATCCTACTGCAGATAATGACCATGATACAGCAGGGAGATCTTAAGCCGACGTTTGAGATACCGCTGGCGCTTTTGTGGCCGGCTTTACTGTTACTGCTGTGTTTTGTGATATTCCAGCTCTATCATATTTCCAGATGGCGCAGACAGCATATCTCTGCAATGTCGGTAAAGGAAGCATTTGATAAGCTTCCTGCAGGACTGATGTTTTATTCGGCAGGGGGGATCCCTGTAATGGTGAATGAGACCATACAGGAGATAAGCCGGGAGATGTTCGGTGAAAGCATAAGGGACGGAGAGGCGTATTGGAAGATCATCAGAAACACGATGACGAATGATGAAGTGCCGGAAGATAAGGCTATTGTAAAAAACAGCGCCGGGAAAGCCTACAGTTTCAAAAAAAGCATATTGCATATAAAGGGCGCAGAGATATATGAACTTACGGCTGTAGATATCAGTGATGAATACGAGCTGAGCCGCAAGCTGGCAGCAGGTCAGGAAAAAGCAAGAGGTCTGAACATCCGCCTTAAGGCGCTGATGGGAACTCTTGAGTATGTGACCATGAACAGAGAGCTTCTGCAGCTGAAAACCTCTCTTCATGATAATATCGGACAGTGCATACTGATAGCAAAAAGATATATGTATTCACCGGAAAGCGTTGATAAGCAGCGCATGCTGGATTTCTGGCGGGACAATATAAGACATCTTACCAATGATGAGCCTGAGGAATGGGAATTGCCCTACTATGTTATTTCCAAAGAGGCCGACAGACTGGGCATAAAACTGAATATCATAGGGGAGCTGCCTTCGGAAGGCGAACTGATCCCGGTTGTCGATGCAGCCATATCCGTTCATATAGGAAATACATTAAAACACGCCGATGGTACAGAAGCGACGGTAGCTGTGAAGAAAACTGCCGATGGTGTAGAGATAAGCTTCACAAATAACGGGCGTCAGCCTGAAGGAGAAATAGTGGAGAAGGGCGGCCTTAAGAATCTTCGCAGCCAGGTTGAGAGCGCAGGCGGGCGGATGGAGATCATATCACAGCCGGCATTTGAGATGAAGATAATGTTTTGATCAGGCAGCCACAGAACATGAGGAAAAATCCGGTCATTCAGAGGGCTTTAGCCCGATGAATCCTGACAGAATTACCGTAGCCATAGCACTAAATGATTAAATAAGGAGAATGCCATGTCTTATCGTGTAGTAATAGCCGAAGATTTTCGTATGATACGCGAGATCTTCGAAAACGCAGTGCAGCAGGGAGAAGGCTTTGAACTGGAAGCCTCTTTTCCTACGGCTGCCCAGGCGGTTAAATATCTGGAAAACAACAACGCCGATCTGGTCTTGATGGATGTGCTGATACCCGGCAGCATGAGTGGTCTGGAGGCGGCGGCGATCATTAAAGAAAAGAAGCCGAAGACCAAAATAATAATCGTTACATCCATGCCGGAATTTACATATGAAAAACGCGCGCAGGAGATAGGCGTGGAAGGCTTCTGGCAGAAAGAGGTACAGGAGCAGCCCATACAGGAGATAATGAAACGTGTTATGGCAGGGGAGCATGTATATCCTACCGAACAGGTGCAGGTAAATATCGGTAATACCACCAGCACTGATTTTACTGACAGGGAAATAGAGATACTTTGCGAACTGGTATCAGGCGCATCTAATAAGGAGATAGCGGAAAAGCTGTGCATTGATGCATCTACGGTCAAGATGCATATATCGAATATGCTGTCAAAAACCGGTTTTCACAGCCGCCTGGAACTGGCGGTAAAAGCCAGACATTTCGGGCTGGCGATAAGTGAGTAACAAGGAGAAAAAAATAACCCGGCAGCTTAGGCTGCCGGGCTTTTTGCTTTTATTCAGCTGCTTTAACTTCTACATTTAAGGTAATGGTCTTTCCGTCTAATCTGGCAGTGAGTTTGCATTTGCCGGCAGAACGTGCGGTTAACCTGCCGCCATCGTCAACAAAAGCGATATCAGGCTTATTGCTCCTCATGATGATCGGCTGGGATGCACTGAGCAATAACTGTGTAATCTCACCGGCTGTTATAGTGAGCTTATATTTGTTCTTGCCTTTTCTGCCTGTACCAGGTTTGATGTATCGCTGAGAGTCAGATCTTCTACATAGACATCTATCGTGTACATACGTCCAAGTTTTTCGGAATATGCCTGAATGGTAGTCTTTCCCGGAGTATCGCCGGCCTTGATCTTATTTTTCTTGATAAAACTTATATTGCTGTTTGCGGGAACCGACCATTCGGGATTTTTAAATCCTTTAATACTTATAGTCTTTGTAGAGCCTTTGACCATATGGATCTCTCTGTGATCAGCAGCTGCTTTTTCCTTAACGGAAACCTTACAGGTGAAAGCGCAGCCGTTTATATACGCTGTGATCTTTGAGGTCCCTTTTGAACCGGTGGTCCGTACAACGCCTTTATTTACAGTACATACATCGGGATTGGAGCTGTACCAGAGAACATCGTATTTATTTTTATTATCATAGTCAAAGTCCAATGTTTCTTTTACAATGCTTCCGGGGTCTTCAATAGTAAGTTTGACAGTTTTACCCTTAAACTTGGGAGCAGTGGCGTGGATCCTGATCTTGTGCTTGGTCACTTCGCCGCATGTTATGGTTGCTTCTCCCGCTTTCTTTACGCTCAATAAACCTTTCTTGCTTATGCTTACGACAGATTTTCCGCTCTTGTAATCTTCGTCTTCCTTGTCTAAGTACCAGCCTTTGCCTATATTAAACTTCTGTCCCTTTACCAGATAAAGGTCATAGGTCTTGCCGGGGATAACGGTAGGTATCGGATCAATAGGTGAACCGCTGCCGTATATGGGATCGGGCCATGAAGACCGCCATCCGGCATACAGCGTCATATCAGCATATACAGCGTCATATCAGCATTTACGGGCGAGTTGAAATCGTATTCATTAGTACATTCCGCTTCGGTATACCACTTGTCGAATTCCAGACCGTTATCGACCGGCGGGGGAGGCGCGCATACCTTGTCGCCTTTGCCTATTACACGGGGAGGTATGGCGGTGAGTCCATGTCCGTTCTGGTTAAAAGTGACGGTAACTTTTTCTGTAACGGAATTTAAACCGATCTTTATATTCTTTACGGGATCGCCGTTACTGTCTACGATTGCCTGTCCGTTTTTACCCTGTATTTTGGCAGGAGCGATACTTGTGCCTGAAGGCTCTTCTATGAATGAGGGTGAATATATTTCTATCTATCAATACAAAGGAGCGTGTTTCAAATGGGCTTTGAAAATGCAACGGGCGGACTTTCGGCGGCAGATATGGCCGCAGTTATGCGTGGCGGCTCTGGCGGTGGCGGAGGCGG
>CADAHD010000104.1 GCA_902787595.1 uncultured Lachnospiraceae bacterium | reverse complement strand
AAGGAGGTATTTTTTGTATGTTCCTTAAGGTTAAAGTCACTTGTACTTGTGGATGTTCATATAGCTTTACAAACGATCTTGCAGCATCTCCAACTATGCGCTGTCCAAACTGTAGCAAGTATCCCAGGGAAGATACCGCGGACGCTCTTAGAAATATCCTTGTTGCTGCCAGGAATATAGAGCTGTGCAATGGTGGTCCGGGCAGTGGTTTTGTAAAGTCTATAAAGTTCAAGTGCTCATAGCGGATCGTTTGGCTGCTCCGGGGATATTTGCTCTTTTATTTCCTTTATTACCTGGAGCAGTTCTATTTTTGCGCTCATCAACCTTCTTTCGTTTTTAAGTCTTGTGATGAGTTCCTGAAGGTCTCTTTGGCTAAACTCTTCAAAGCTATCAAGGCACTCTTCCGCTTTCATTTCACATTTCCCAAGTTCTTCTGTGCGTATTCTCATTTCTTCTTCCTTCTCTTCTCCCAAAGTTTTTAATAATATCCTGTCAAGGATATTATTCTTGTGATGCCCTTTAGGGTATCACTGCTCACGTTTAGTGAGTGCAGTGAGCAAAAAAAATATCTGCTATTGGTTTCTGGTAGTAATTGGCTATTCTAACCTTGATGGGATCACGCGGGACTCTTTCTCCCTGCTCGTACATTGCAAGTGCAGATTGACTGATGTTTAATGCCGTCGCAACTTCTTCACGCGATTTATCACCGCGAAGCGCCCTTAGGCATTTGCCGATTTCTATTGCGTCTATTTCCAACCTTTTGACACCTCCTTTCTGTTCACTCACATTTCGTGTTGTTGTCAATATACACGATATGTGAGCGCTTGTCAACACGTTTTGTGAAATAATTATTGATTTATTTTCACATAACGTGTATAGTGTGGATAAAGGGAGGTGTTTATTATGGGATTTAAGGATATGCTTAAATATTACAGAATGCGCGAAGGCTTATCTCAAAAGGCTTTAGCTACACGTTTAGGTCTTTCGGCATCTACCATAAGTATGTATGAGGTTGGGGAACGTGAACCAGATTTTGAAACCGAAGAAAAGATAGCTGATTTCTTTAATGTAGACCTTAACACGCTGCGCGGCAAAGACATTGAAGCTCCCACCTTTTCGCCTTCCCTCTCTCCCGATCTGGATCCGGATGACCAGGAGCTGCTCAGCAAGTATCATATGCTCTCTGATGAGGGTAAGGGTATGCTTCAGGATAGAGCTGATGAACTTATTGCTCTGGGTAAAACTGTTGAGGAAGATGCGAAAAAAGACGCGAGAAAATTAGGCTGATATGAAGAAGAAAGTGTTGTCCGCTTTTTTCGCATTGGTGCAAGAAAGGAGGCTCTTATGGCTAAAGCAAAGAAACTCAAATCCGGACACTGGAGAGTCCAGGTGTTCTCTCACTATGAGATCGTAGATGGCAAGAAGATGAAAAGGCAGCGTTCTTTCACCGCTCCCACCAAAGCTCAGGCCGAAATGATGGCGGCTAAGTTTGCCAGCGATAAGGAAAGGTATGCAAACGGCACTCTTACTGTAGGAGAAGCCGTGGATAAGTATATTGCGGATAAAGAGGCTGTGCTGTCTCCTTCCACCGTCCGCGCCTATCTGGGTATGCGGAAGCGCCTGGGGCTCATAGAATGTATCAGGGTGGATGCTCTCACTGCTGCCGATCTGCAGCACTGGGTCAGCATACAGGCTGCTCAGATATCTCCTAAGAGTGTCAAGAACGCATATGCTCTGGTGACTGCTGCCGTGTCGATCTATGTTGACAAGGTATTCCGTGTAACTCTTCCGGCACGCAAGCCCCTGCAGTATGATGTACCTACAGACGCCGGCGTGGAGGCTCTTATGGCAGAGGCCCGGGATGATCTTAAGATAGCCATAGCTCTGGCTGCTATAGGCACCCTCAGACGCGGTGAGATATGCGCCCTCAAATATAAGGATGTTCTACGGGATTTCAAAGCTGTATACGTCCATTCCGATATGGTCCTGAACAAGGATAATGTATGGGTGCATAAGGAGATGCCAAAGACTGCTGACAGCGTGCGCAGGATCCCGCTTCCGGATGAAGTCATGGAGCTCCTAGGTGAAGGTGATCCGGATGAATATATCGTCAAACGTTCTCCCACTGCCATCACCGATGCTTTCAGGCGGTTACGTGATAAGCTGGGCCTTAAGTGCCGCTTCCATGATCTGAGGCATTATGCAGCATCAATACTCCATGCCATAGGCGTTCCGGATCAGTACATCATGGAACGTGGCGGATGGTCCACAGACGGAACCTTAAAAGCTGTTTACAGGAATACTCTTTCGGATAAATCTCTTGAATACCAGGGGAAGGCTAATGATTATTTCAGTGCTAAACTGTTCAAAAAAGAGGGTTAATGTGGACCGCGTGCGGGATTTTTGCGGGACAAAACCGCGTCTTTGCGTTCCACACATTTTCCACACGAATTTTGCGGAAAGCCTGTTATATATAGGCTTGTGGGGTGCGCGTCTGTGTTCAAGTCCCGCTGCCGGCAGTATTTCCCCGATCTTTACAGGTCGGGATTTTTGTTTCTAAATGCTGTGTTTGCTGGCTTTTTCGATTTTCGGCCCGTGTATGATTTTCTCTGTATGTGTGACTTTTTCCACTCGTGTGGAATGATTTTCCACACGAAATTCCACACAAAACAGCCTGTTTTTCATCCCTTTTTATTCCACACGCCCACACGTTTCTCATGCATGATATAGTAGCATATTTGGGCATAAAAATAAACCCCGGCTCCGTTGTTGGAGTCAGGGTTTTAAGGAGAAAAACACATGCCAGAAGCTCTATTCGTTATCCGCCCGGATGATAAGCAGCAGAGCTACCGTTAATATGATCGCGCAGAACAGGAGCCACAGAAGTATGAAAAGCCCGCCTTGCAGTTTCTCAATCATTGCTTGGTCTCCCTTACTGTTTGCTCTATGCGGGTATCAAGCCAGGTGTCAAACTTTCCATAATTACTCTCTATGGCCTCAACCATTTCCGTACTGATAAGCGCGTGGGCTTTCTCCTTAGCCTTTGTCAGCGCATCGAACTGTGCTTCTTTGTCAAACTTTCCGGCGCGTTTCAGGCTGTCCACGTATGTCTGCATGACATAGAGCACTGCCTGTTCTACCATGCTGATGGCCTGCTCTACCAGTTCTCTGACATGCTGGCTCCTGATCTCGGACGCCTTCGCTCTCAGAAAAGCGGAGACCGTGACTACCAGATGCGCTACGAGCGGCAGGCCTACGACTGTCAGCACCGTCAGTGTCAATGTGTACAAAAGTTCCTTGTATTGCATACATATACCTCCAATATTATGCTCTGATATGCTCTATGCGCTTCTAGTGGTCGTCATCACCGCTGGTCAATGCCAGGAAGATGATAATGACTGCCACTATGCCAATAAATACTTTCACACCGGTTCTGTATACTGCAAGCATATCCATCCCGCTCCGCTCTTAAGTCTGCCCCAGTCACCCGACACTTCCACGATGGTGAACGCTTCGCCCTTTGAAACAGTCCTGACCACAGGGTATTGCTCCCCGGGTCCCTTTCTTACGTTCAGAACGTCAGCCGTGATCCTGACTACATAGGGCACAGAAGGAACCGGTGAAGGCGTCGCTCCGGCATACTTGTCAAAGTACACCTGCCCATAGCTGGCCCTCTTCTGCTTGACGGCTTCGCTCTGATCGGCGGGGCGCTCAAACTGTGTGAGCACAGCTGTGCTGGCATTGTATACGCTTGTAGCCTTCTGCAGCGCCTGCAGCGTGCCTTTGTATCCGGTAGACAGTTCCCACCAAAGGAAGTCCAGCTGCATACCAAGATTTGCTATGCTCTTGCTGCCTTTAGAATTATAAAGATTATCTTTTCTGCTCCAGAAGGTCCACTGTGCCAGACCATACCCCGCTTTGTCTTTGGTAAAGCTTTCCTTGCTGTATGCTCCGCTGTCAACTGCTGCCGTGTACTCCGCATCAGTCATGCCCAGCCTTTTCTCAAAGGTATTCTGCAGATTATTGGAACGCAGACCACTCTCGGCGTAGAGGTTTCCCATCAGGCCCGCCACTCCGTAAGGGTTGCCGATCTTCTTCAGCAGATAGTTCCAGATGATCTCTTCGTCACTTGTCACCGGTGACGGTTCGGGTGCAGGCTTTCCCATAGCAGCTACGACATCCTTCTCAAACTGTCCGCTTTTGATGATCTGTTTAAGCGTCGGCCCTGGGCACGCTGTAGCCTGGAACATGTAGTGCGCCGTGACGGTACCGGATGCATCGCCGGTGAAATGTGGTACAATATCATACCGCTTGCAGATATCTGCGCAAAGGGCAACAAGGCTCTTGTATGCCGCATCGGATATCGGCCATGAATTGACGGCTTTGCTGTTGCTCACTTCGATAGTGATTGCCATATGGTCATTGCTGCCTTTGACGTTTCCTGTTCCGGAAGTCCATGCGCGCCTGTCCTCTGACACGCCGCCGCATATCTTTCCGTCATTACCGATGTAATAATTGGCTGATGCTCCGCTGCCTTTCAGATGTGCTTTGGCGCATGATACCGCATCGCATACCATTGCCATGTGGTGCGGGGTTATCTTCGTCACCGGATCTTTCCTGGGGTTGCTGTTCTTTGTCCCAAAATCTACGATATCATCGCATATGGAGCTGAATACACTCATCCCTTTGCCTCCTTCCCTTCGTCCAGATCTGCCGGGGTCAGCAGCCCCAGCTTGATCATATTCTCGTTTTTAGCCTTCCAATAATAGAAGCCCGTCGCTGATGCCAGCTCCGTGAAGCATCCCGTGATAATGACCGGGAGTGCCGACAGGTCGCCGGTGTAGAACATCAATGCAAAGGAAGCAATGACCACCAGTGCGGTAGCTATGCTTATGGCTGTTATGATAACTTTGCTGAACTCTTTCTTTTTCACGATAGATACACCTCCCGGCATTCCTTTTCAAACCACAGAAACAACCCGAATGTAATTACTATTAGCATTATTAAGATAATTACAGGAAGTCGTTTTCTTCTACGCATTTCTGATACACCTTCAAAATGATATTCTTAGTCGCTACCGTTCGGGCGTTCTGAAACTCCGGATGCGCCTGACAGTAATGTTCATACTTGGTGATGTCTGCCAGGATCTGGTTGAAGTACTCCTCTGAGTGACGCACGTGGTTCTTCACCTCGTCACCAAAGCGCAGGATATGATTCCTGGCATCCTCCGCGTCCTTCTGTTCGAGCTGGCCTTCCAGGGCGTCGGTCTTGTCCTTGATTTTCTCTACCGTCTTGCTCTGCTCTTCCAGCTTCTCTGTGATGTCCGCGTTGAGTTTCTTGCCTATCAGTTTAGCCAGCGCACTCCACGGACTGATCTTGATGGGCGTCACCTCCACAACAGTGGCCAGTCCCGCCACTCCCAGAAGGGCGTACTTAACTATTTCAGATATGTCCATGCTGTCCTCCTTCCGATGATGCCTTCACTTCTTTGATCTCTTCATCCAGATCCGCAAGCTCCTCACTGCTTAAATGCATGGATAGCAGCGTGAAGAGCTTGTCGATTATGTCGCTCTGTTTCCGGATGATCTCACTCTGATCCCCGAAGGCGTCAAGCAGTTCGTTAATCCTGCTCGTACGGCTCACCGGTTATCTCCTCATACTCTTCGGCGGTTATCCACTTCCCGACTACCGCCCTGACTTTCGCCTTGCTCCACAGGCCGTCATCATAGTATTTTTTTACTTTGTTGAAGTTTTTACTGTGTTCACTCATCTAAGTCCACCCCCGTCATTGCTGATATGAAGTCAATGTCTGCCTGCTGTTTTTCAAACAGCGGAAACACGTCCTTCGGGACTTTCATCTCGTCATAGACGTAGACCGTAACGGTCTCGCCTTCCACATCTCTCTGCTCCTCTTCAATGTTCTTGCGGAGAAAAACGAACTCCTTTGAGATGGTCTCGTCTACTTCCTGGGGTCTCACCCCGCCTTCAGTTCTATACCACATTGCTGCTCCTTTCCGATACGCTTATCGTATCTGCTTACTTTTCTTTTGATGCTTTGGAAATTGATGTACGGCTTGATCCTGGCCAGATACATGTCGTAGGTATCCGTCTGTTTCAGCCATCCGAGTGCCGACAGCATCTTCCGGCATGAATAGATACCCGGATTCTTATGGAAGTGTCTGGCCCGGCGACACATCCTGAGCATGATACTCTTTCTCAAGGTTGTTCTGTTCCGGTAGAAACGAAACCCCATGAAGTCCAGAAAGCGGTAATGGTCCCCATATTTGTCAGTCTTGTGAAATCGACACACCTGCCAATTTCCTTTTAACTCAAGACCGATGCTGTCAAGGTAGTCTGCTATGCTCCTGCGCATCTCATGAAGGTTACGCTTATTACTGTCAAAGATGACCATATCATCCATGTATCGCACGTAATAGGTCGCCTTCAGCTCCTGTTTGATGTAATGGTCCAGCGGCTGCAGGTACCAGTTGGCCAGCCAATGGCTAGTATGAAATCCCAGCGGCAGACCGCAGTCCGTCGTGTCGATGATCTCAAACAGCAGATGAAGGAACCGGGTATCATGTATATATTTCGATATGAAAGCCTTAAGCCTGTCGTGCTGTATGCTTGCGAAGAAGTGGCGGATATCCATCTTCAGGAAGTACTTGACGTTCCTGGTATCTCTTATCCAGCGCCTGATCTGCCTTTTTGCGGCCGCCGGAGCAGCGCGAGTATCGGGATTTGATCGCTTTCTGTGCCGCCGGAAGTGAAAATGACGTTCTCCGGTTTCACACCAAGAGCCGCCGCACAGCGGGCGCGTGCATTCTCGAACGCATGGCGCGCACTAAGCCCCGCACCGTGCACACTCGACGGGTTCGCCCCGTTCGCAAGAGACTTTTCAAGCGCATCGCGTAAAATATCTTCATCAGCAAGGGCAGTCGCAGCCCAGTCAAAATATCGTTCTTTAATGTTGTCTGTAAGAGTGTCCGTCATATCTTCACCTGTGAATATGCGGGTATATTACCACAAGATATGTTTTTGTGTCGATGTTGATTAATCACCAGAATAATTGAACACGTTTGCGCCGATGATTTAGGGCTATGCGCTATGAAAACCAGCCTACAACAAGCGCAATGCGAAGTTTCAGGCAAACTTCTCCTGAATAATCCGCATTGCGGCAAATTTTCTACAGATTTCCGCTGTCGATAAGGAAACTATCTGAATCGATGTCCTCGCGCTTTGCGTAGCGGTGCGGCTGTGACGTGCGCACCACAGTTCCTTGTCCTTTTTGGCTGTAAGACCTTTGACCGGAAGCAGACTTACGGTAGATGCGTGCTTATTGTCAAGCAGATACTCTTTCACGAGATTTTCAAAATAGTCGGTCTCAATCTGCTGCCTTAAAAATGAATATGTGTCCAGTGCTTCAATATGTACAAACGGAAGTGAATCATCGTACAGCCACGAATCAAGGGCGGTAAGCCCGTACATAAGTCCCTTCGGATAACGGCCGTAATCCGCCTCCCTGAACTTGAACTCAAAAAGATTGACAGCCGCAAGGAGCGATCTTTTGTCGTATCCGTTCTTTACTGCATCCGACAAAACCTCCCGGATGATATCCTTAAACTTTTCTTTCTG